>NZ_JAAPBF010000090.1 GCF_022695985.1 Streptomyces sp. NP-1717
CGTCGAAGCCCGCGCCATCAACTCCGCGGCGATCGTCGCGATCCCGCCGGGCGGCGGGGCCTCCGTCCCCATCGCGAGCCGCCCGGCCCGCGCCCCCGCCTCGTACAGGGGCAGTCGCACCGTCGTCAGCGCCGGTACCGCGTCGACCGAGAACGGCAGGTCGTCGAAGCCCGCCACCGAGATGTCCTGCGGAATGCGCAGCCCCTGGTCACGTACCGCCGCGCACGCGCCGAGCGCCACCGTGTCGTTCGCGGCGACCACCGCCGTCAGATCCGGTGAGCGCCGCAGCAGCTCCAGCGTCGCCTCGTAGCCCGAGCGCCGGTCGTAGGGGCCGTGCACCGTCAGCGGGCCCTGGTCCTCGGTCAGTCCCGCGGTGGCCAGCGCCTTCCAGTGGCCCTCCAGCCGGTGCCGGGTCGTGGTCCGCTCCGCCGGTCCCGCGACGTATCCGATCCTGCGGTGCCCCAATGCCAGCAGATGCTCGGTCAGCCGCCGCCCGCCACCCCGGTTGTCGAACGCCAGCGAGGCCACGACCGCGCTGCTGCCCGGCAGCGGAGGCCGGCCGCACAGCACGACACGCGTACCCGCGTCGGCGAGTTTGGTCAGTTTGGCCGACATCGCCGCGATATGGGTGGGGTCCTCAAGGGCCCCGCCGGTGAGGATCACGGCGGCGGCCCGCTGGCGCTGGAGGAGGGTGAGATAGGTCAGTTCCCGCTCCGGCGAGCCGCCCGTGTTGCAGACGACCGCGAGTTTCTCGCCGCCTGCCCGGCCGGTTCCCTCCTGGCCGCCGATCTCGGTCTGCGCCGCCCCGGCCATGATGCCGAAGAAGGGGTCGGCGATGTCGTTCACCAGGATCCCGACCAGGTCCGACGTGGCGGCGGCGAGCGAACTGGCCGGTCCGTTGAGTACGTAGTCCAGCTCGTCCACCGCCCGCAGCACACGCTCCCTCGTGGACGCGGCCACCGGGTAATTGCCGTTCAGCACACGGGAAACGGTGGCGGGCGACACCCGGGCGCGGGTCGCCACATCGGCCAGGGTGACTGTCATCGGCGGTTCCTCCGGAAGGTGGGTGATGCGGCGGATCGGCGCCGGACTCTTGTCCGGTCGCTTTCGGCAGGCTAGCTTCATACCCTATAGAAAGCGCTTGCTACGGCTGTATGGAGGGAACTTCGTGACACGCAGGACAGTGCGGATCGCCATGAACGGCGTCACGGGGCGGATGGGGTACCGGCAACACCTGGTGCGTTCCATCCTCGCGATCCGCGAACAGGGCGGACTGGAGCTGGGCGACGGAGAGGTGCTGTGGCCCGAGCCCGTCCTCGTCGGGCGCCGTGAACACGCCCTCAGGGAGGTCGCGGAGCGGCACGGCCTCACGGAGTGGTCCACCGATCTCGACACCGTCCTCGCCGACGACACCGTCGACATCTACTTCGACGCGCAGGTCACGTCCGCGCGGGTCGAGGCCATCAAGAAAGCCGTTGCTGCCGGGAAGCACATCTACACGGAGAAGCCGACGGCGACCGACCTCGAAGGCGCGCTCGACCTGGCCCGCCTCGCCCAGAGCGCCGGCATCAAGCACGGTGTCGTCCAGGACAAGATCTTCCTTCCTGGCCTGCTCAAGCTGAAGCGCCTCATCGACGGCGGCTTCTTCGGCGAGATCCTCTCCGTACGGGGCGAGTTCGGCTACTGGGTCTTCGAAGGCGACTGGCAGGAGTCGCAGCGCCCCTCCTGGAACTACCGGACCGAGGACGGCGGCGGCATCACCGTCGACATGTTCCCGCACTGGGAGTACGTCCTGCACGAGCTGTTCGGCAAGGTCAACTCCGTCTCGGCGCACATCACCACCCACATCCCGCGCCGCTGGGACGAGCAGGGCAAGCCGTACGCGGCGACGGCCGACGACTCCGCCTACGGGATCTTCGAGCTGGAGGGCGGCATCGTCGCGCAGATCAACTCCTCCTGGGCGGTACGGGTCAACCGCGACGAACTCGTCGAGTTCCAGGTCGACGGGACCCACGGCTCGGCCGTCGCCGGACTGCGCCGCTGCCGCGTCCAGCACCGCAGTTCCACCCCCAAGCCCGTCTGGAACCCGGACCTCGCCGCCACCGAGTCCTTCCGCGACCAGTGGCAGGAGATCCCGGACAACACCGAGTTCGACAACGGCTTCAAGGCGCAGTGGGAACTCTTCCTGCGCCACGTCGCGCTCGGCGAGCCGTACCGCTGGGACCTGCTCGCCGGCGCGCGTGGCGTACAGCTCGCGGAACTCGGGCTCAAGTCCTCGGCGCAGGGACGCCGCTTCGACGTACCGGAGCTCTCACTGTGACCACCCGAACCACACCCCCCACGGCGTCCGGCGCTCCCTCCGTGAAGAGGCCGGGCCCGGGGCTGCGGCTCCCGGACGCGGACGGCGGGCTGCGCACGTACCGTCCGCGCCCAGAACCCGCCGCCTTCGTCACCAAGGGCGCCGACGCCGCCCCCCTCGTCTCCCGTACGGTCTTCTCCGCCGCGCACGTCGTGGCCGACCCGTACGCCGACACCAGCCCCGGAGCGCCCGTCGTCGTCGACTGGGACACCACCCTCGCCTTCCGGCGCCATCTGTGGTCGCACGGCCTCGGGGTCGCGGAGGCCATGGACACCGCGCAGCGGGGCATGGGCCTGGACTGGGCGGGCGCGGCCGAGCTGATCCGCCGGTCGGCGGCGGAGGCACGCTCCACCGGAGGGCGGATCGCGTGCGGGGTGGGCACCGACCAGCTCACGCCGGGAACGCACTCTCTGGGGGAGGTGCGGGCGGCGTACGAGGAACAGCTCGCGCTCGTCGAGGAGACCGGCTCCCAGGCCATCCTCATGGCCTCACGCGCGCTCGCCGCGGCGGCCGGGGGGCCGGAGGACTATCTGGCCGTCTACGCCCATCTGCTGCGGCAGGCGGACGAGCCCGTGGTGCTGCACTGGCTCGGCCCGATGTTCGACCCGGCGCTCGAGGGCTACTGGGGCAGTACGGACCTCGACGACGCGACCGAGACGTTCCTCCAGGTCATCTCCGAACACCCGGACAAGATCGACGGGATCAAGGTCTCGCTGCTGGACGCGCGTCGCGAGGTCGAGCTGCGCCGGCGTCTCCCGCAGGGCGTCCGCTGTTACACGGGCGACGACTTCAACTACCCCGAGCTGATCGCGGGCGACGAACGAGGCTTCAGCCACGCGCTGCTGGGCATCTTCGACCCGCTCGGCCCGGTGGCCGCCGAAGCCGTCCGTGTCCTGGACACGGGCGACGCGAAGGGATTCCGGGAACTGCTCGACCCCACGGTCGAACTGTCGCGTCATCTCTTCCAGGCGCCCACCCGCTTCTACAAGACGGGCGTCGTCTTCCTGGCCTGGCTGGCCGGGCACCAGGACCACTTCGCCATGGTCGGCGGCCTCCAGTCGGCCCGCTCGCTCCCGCATCTCGCGCGGGCCTACGAACTGGCGGACGGATTGGGCCTGTTCCCCGACCCGGCGGCGGCCCAAGACCGGATGAAGTCCCTGCTCGGCGTGTACGGAGTGAACCAGTGAGCGACGTGAACGAGACGACCGGCGTGGGCGGAGCGACCGGCGCGGGTGTGCCCGGCCCGCCGGGCGACCTCAGCCGCTTCAGCATCAACCAGATGACGGTCAAACAGCTCACCCTCCCCGAACTCACCGAGGCGTGCGTGCGACTCGGCGTGCCCGGCGTGGGGCTGTGGCGGGAGCCGGTGCGCGCGTACGGCACGGAGGCCGCCGCCAAGCTCGTCCACGACGCGGGACTCGCCGTCACCACCCTGTGCCGCGGCGGCTTCCTCACGGCGAGCGATCCCGCCGCACGGGCCGACGCACTGGACGACAACCGCGCGGCGATCGACGAGGCCGTGACGCTCGGCACCGACACCCTCGTCCTGGTGTCGGGCGGGCTGCCGCCCGGCAGCCGCGATCTGTACGGGGCGCGCGAACGGATCGCGGACGCGCTCGCGGTGCTGGCGCCGTACGCCGGTGAGCGCGGCGTACGGCTGGCGATCGAGCCGCTGCACCCGATGTACGCGTCGGACCGCTGTGTCGTCTCCACGCTCGACCAGGCGCTGGATCTCGCGGAGCGCTTTCCCGTCGAGCAGGTCGGGGTCGTCGTGGACACGTACCACCTGTGGTGGGACGACCGGGCCCCGGCGGCGATCGCGAGGGCGGGGGACCGGATCCACTCCTTCCAACTGGCCGACTGGACGACGCCGTTGCCCGCCGGGGTGCTGAACGGCCGTGGGCTGATCGGCGAGGGCGTCATCGACATGCGGGCCTGGCGCGAGCGCGTCGACGCGGCCGGATACGAAGGGCCGATCGAGGTCGAACTCTTCAACGACACCCTGTGGGTGCGGGACGGCGTGGAGTTGCTGGCCGACGTCGCGGAGCGGTACGTGAGGCACGCGCTGTAGGAGAAGCCTGTCTGTCACGACGAAGACGTTCTCATGGCCAAATAAACCTGTCTGTCGTCCTCTGTCATCTTTTCCGGTGGCAGGAAAATAACTGCCCGCAACCGTGCAACCCTTTCGGGGTGACGGTGGTCGTACATGGCATCAAGGCTTCCGGGGAGGGGTCCGGGGGGATCGGGAAGCTTTGGTCGAGGGGGAGCGCGTGGGGCCCGGTCCGGTGGACCGGGCCCCTGAAGCTTTTACGGGTGTCTTCTCGGAGCCCTTCCCGAGGGGGAGTTGTTCCCGGGCACGGCCGGCCGGTGGCGAGGTTGTCCACAGGGTGGGCCTGTTGTCGTACCCGGACGGTAGCGTCGGATCATGTCCAATCCGGCCGTGCTCGAAGGCGTTCTTGAGCGGATCACGTACAGCAACGAGGAGAACGGCTACACGGTCGCCCGTGTCGACACCGGCCGTGGCGCCGATCTGCTCACCGTGGTCGGCTCGCTCCTCGGCGCGCAGCCGGGGGAGTCGCTGCGTATGGAGGGCCGTTGGGCCTCGCACCCGCAGTACGGCAAGCAGTTCACGGTGGAGAACTACACAACGGTCCTGCCCGCGACGATCCAGGGCATCCGCCGCTATCTCGGCTCCGGTCTGATCAAGGGAATCGGGCCGCGCATCGCCGAGCGGATCGTCGAGCATTTCGGTGTCGACACACTGGAGATCATCGAGAAGGAGCCGAAGCGGCTCGTCGAGGTCCCCGGTCTGGGTCCCAAGCGGACGAAACTGATCGGCGCCGCGTGGGAGGAGCAGAAGGCGATCAAGGAAGTCATGATCTTCCTTCAGGGCGTCGGTGTCTCGACGTCGATCGCCGTCCGCATCTACAAGAAGTACGGCGACGCCTCGATCTCCGTCGTGAAGAACGAGCCCTACCGGCTGGCGGCCGACGTCTGGGGCATCGGCTTCCTCACCGCCGACCGCATCGCCCAGGCCGTCGGTATCCCGCACGACAGTCCGGACCGCGCCAAGGCCGGACTGCAGTACGCGCTCTCCCAGTCGACCGACCAGGGTCACTGCTTCCTGCCCGAGGAGCAGCTCATCTCGGACGCGGTGAAGCTTCTCCAGGTCGACACCGGTCTGGTCATCGACTGCCTCGCCGAACTCGCCGCCGAGGAGGAGGGAGTCGTCAGGGAGAAGGTGCCGGGTCCTGACGGCGGCGAGCCGGTGACCGCCGTCTATCTGGTGCCCTTCCACCGCGCCGAACTGTCCCTCTCCGCCCAGTTGCTGCGGCTGCTGCGCGCCGCCGAGGACCGGATGCCCGCCTTCCAGGAGGTGGTCTGGGAGAAGGCCCTGCCCTGGCTCGCGAGCCGCACAGGCGCCGAACTGGCCCCCGAGCAGGAAGCCGCCGTGCGGCTCGCCCTCACCCGTAAGGTCGCCGTCCTGACCGGCGGGCCGGGCTGCGGCAAGTCCTTCACGGTCCGCTCGATCGTGGAGCTGGCCAGGGCCAAGAAGGCCAAGGTGGTCCTCGCGGCACCCACGGGGCGCGCGGCCAAGCGCCTCGCCGAACTCACCGGTGCCGAGGCGTCCACGGTCCACCGGCTGCTGGAACTCAAACCCGGCGGGGACGCCGCGTACGACAGGGACCGGCCGCTCGACGCCGATCTGGTGGTGGTCGACGAGGCGTCCATGCTGGATCTGCTGCTCGCCAACAAGCTCGTCAAGGCGGTGGCACCCGGTGCACATCTGCTGCTCGTCGGCGATGTCGACCAGCTGCCGTCGGTCGGGGCCGGAGAGGTGCTGCGGGACCTGCTGGCCGAGGGCGGACCCGTGCCGCAGGTGCGTCTGACCCGGATCTTCCGACAGGCCCAGCAGTCGGGGGTGGTCACCAACGCCCACCGCATCAACTCCGGGGTCCAGCCCATCACCCAGGGCCTCAGTGACTTCTTCCTGTTCGTGGAGGACGAGACGGAGGAGGCCGGGAAACTCACGGTGGACGTCGCGGCCCGCCGGATCCCCGCCACCTTCGGGCTCGACCCGCGGCGCGACATCCAGGTGCTGGCCCCGATGCACCGCGGTCCCGCCGGCGCGGGCACCCTGAACGGGCTGCTCCAGCAGGCGATCACCCCCGCCCGGCCCGACCTGCCCGAGAAGAGGCTCGGCGGTCGCGTCTTCCGTGTCGGAGACAAGGTCACCCAGATCCGCAACAACTACGACAAGGGGCAGAACGGGGTCTTCAACGGCACGGTCGGGGTCGTGACCTCGCTGAACACGGACGACCAGTGCCTGACCGTGCGGACGGACGAGGACGAGGAAGTTCCTTACGACTTCGACGAGCTGGACGAGCTGGCGCACGCCTACGCGGTGACGATCCACCGCTCGCAGGGCAGCGAGTACCCGGCCGTGGTCATTCCGGTCACCACCGGCGCCTGGATGATGCTCCAGCGGAATCTGCTGTACACGGCGGTCACCCGTGCCAAGAAGCTCGTCGTTCTGGTCGGCTCCCGGAAGGCGATAGGTCAGGCAGTGCGTACGGTCTCCGCGGGCCGGCGCTGCACCGCGCTCGACCACCGGCTGTCCGGCAGCCTCCGGGCCGGGAACTCCTGAGACTGTCCTGCCGGGCGTGACCCGGCGGGACCGGGCCCGGCGATGGTCCGTCTTCGGGCGGATCGTCCTCCCCCAGGGGAGTGTCCGGCGACGGGATTGCCACCCCGGACTTTCGGAACCGGGGCGAAGGGGGCAGGATGTGGAAGTTGGCGGCACTCAGTGCCGCGAATAGGCCTAATGGTCGACCCCGAGTGCACTCTCCTGAGCCAAATGGGGGATGGTAGAGACAGTCAGGGCACCTCGAAGAAGAGGCACTACGTCGGTGAGGGATGACGTGAGCGACAACTCTGTAGTACTGCGGTACGGCGATGGCGAGTACACCTACCCGGTGATCGACAGCACCGTCGGCGACAAGGGCTTCGACATCGGGAAGCTGCGGGCCCAGACCGGCCTGGTGACCCTGGACAGCGGCTACGGCAATACCGCCGCCTACAAATCCGGCATCACCTATCTCGACGGTGAGCAGGGCATCCTCCGCTACCGCGGCTACCCCATCGAGCAGCTGGCCGAGAGCTCGACGTTCCTCGAGGTGGGCTATCTGCTCATCAACGGTGAACTTCCCAAGGTCGACGAACTCTCGTCCTTCAAGAACGAGATCACCCAGCACACGCTGCTGCACGAGGACGTCAAGCGGTTCTTCGACGGCTTCCCGCGTGACGCGCATCCGATGGCCATGCTGTCCTCGGTGGTCAGCGCGCTGTCGACGTTCTACCAGGACAGCCACAACCCGTTCGACGAGAAGCAGCGCCACCTGTCGACGATCCGGCTGCTCGCCAAGCTGCCGACGATCGCGGCCTACGCGTACAAGAAGTCGATCGGTCACCCCTTCGTGTACCCGCGCAACGACCTCGGGTACGTCGAGAACTTCCTGCGTATGACGTTCTCGGTTCCCGCCCAGGAGTACGAGCTCGACCCGGTGGTGGTCTCGGCCCTCGACAAGCTGCTGATCCTGCACGCGGACCACGAGCAGAACTGTTCGACCTCCACCGTGCGTCTGGTCGGCTCGTCGCAGGCGAACATGTTCGCCTCGATCTCCGCCGGCATCAGCGCCCTGTGGGGCCCGCTGCACGGTGGCGCCAACCAGTCGGTGCTGGAGATGCTCGAAGGCATCCAGGCCAACGGCGGCGATGTCGACTCCTTCATCCGCAAGGTGAAGAACAAGGAGGACGGCGTCCGCCTGATGGGCTTCGGCCACCGCGTCTACAAGAGCTTCGACCCCCGGGCGAAGATCATCAAGGCTGCGGCGCACGATGTTCTCTCGGCTCTCGGCAAGTCCGACGAGCTGCTCGACATCGCGCTGAAGCTGGAGGAGCACGCGCTCTCCGACGACTACTTCGTCTCGCGCAACCTCTACCCGAACGTGGACTTCTACACGGGTCTGATCTACCGGGCCATGGGCTTCCCGACCGAGATGTTCACCGTGCTCTTCGCGATCGGCCGGCTTCCCGGCTGGATCGCCCAGTGGCACGAGATGATCAAGGAGCCCGGCTCCCGCATCGGCCGACCGCGTCAGATCTACACCGGTGAGGTCCTGCGCGACTTCGTCCCGGTCGAGAGCCGCTGAGCCCTCGGCGGAGGGTTCCCGCCGTCCGGCCGGCGGCTCCACGAGCCGGACGGCCACCCCGGCGCATCAGAAAGCGCCCCGCTTCCCGATCCCCCCACGGGTCGGTATAGCGGGGCGCTTCCCATATCCCCGGTGCGGATTCCCCCCACGGGATCCGGGCCGGGCGTCTGCGGTTGCCGGCAGAAGCCAGTTTCACGCGGTCTGCCGGGGTACGTACGAACCAGGGGGGCCGCTCAAAGCTCCCCAGTTGCACGTGCCCCGGCCAACGCTTGCCTGAGACATCCCCCAAGACATCTCATGAACGTCCCCCAAGACGTTCTCGGCATCGCCTCTTAGACTCGCGAGCTGCCCGGATGGTTACCCCTAAATCTATGTGATCTAGATCTCTTTGTGAAGGTCCTGTGCCTCATGTGAAGGGACAGGGTCACAAATTGTCGGTTACTACGAAAACAGATGACAGCGGAGCCGTCCCGGCTCCCTGGTCGGGGCGCTGACCAGGGGCGTTACGGCGAACAGTGGCCGAAACGACTGAAGGGCCGCACCCGATCCGGACAGGATCCGGTCGCGTACGGCCCCGCGGGGAGGTCGTTCAGGCCTGGCCGGTCAGTTCGTAACCCGCCTCGTCCACCGCCGCGCGTACGTCGCTCTCGTCGAGCGGGGCCTCGGAGGTAACGGTCACCCGGCCGGTGGCGGCCTCGGCCTTCACCGAAGTGACGCCCTGGAGCGCGGAGATCTCGTCGGAGACCGCGCCTTCGCAGTGGCCGCACGTCATGCCGGTGACCGCGTACACCGTCGTGACGGGCCCGGTCGCGGACTCGGCGGCACCGTCGTGGCAGGAGCCGGTGGGCGAGCAGCAGGAACCGGCGGCCTGGGCGGTCTCCGTCTCGGTCTTCGTCTCTGCGGTCATGGCGTTCTCCTCCGGGGGCGGGTGTGCGGAACGTGGTGTGCCAGGGGCGGGCGGGAACGCCGCGACGCCCTGACATCCGCACTCTATACCCCTAGGGGGTATGAAGGCGAGTCCGGGTGGAGGTGCGGATTTCGCTGACGGGTCAGGACTCCGCCCCCGTGGTCTCGCGCGGTGGCGGACGCTGCGGGAGCGCGTCGCCGACGACGGGGCACAGATAGCGGAACATGGCGCTCTTCAGCTCCCCGATGTACGCCTCCCGCTCCTCGCCCTCGTGCGACAGGATCAGGTCCATGCCGCCCTTGAACAGGGCGAAGGCGAACTCCGCCGTTCTGGTGCGCTCCGCTCGGGGGGTGTCGGGGAGGTAGCTGCCGAGGATCTCCTCGACCCGGGTGAGCAGGGTGGAGTGCAGGAGGTCGTGCTCCTCCGTCACCTGTCCCGGGATCTCCGACCCGTGCATCAGGACCGCGAATGCCGGATTCTCGCAGTTGAACGTGATCAGGGGATCGAGGACGGCGTCCAACATCTCGGGGAGCGGCAGATTCATGTGGGCGGGCGTGAACGCCTGGCCGTAGGTCGTCCGCCAGCGGTTGAGGAGCACGTCACCCAGCTCGACGGCGATGGCTTCCTTGTTGGGGAAGAACTGGTAGAGCGTGCCGGGGGAGACGCCGGCCTCGCGGGCGATGGAGTTGGTGCTGGCCGCCGTGTAGCCGCTGGCGCAGAAGACGCGGCCTGCGGCTTCGAGGAGTTGGGCGATACGGCGCTCGCCGCGGGCCTGGCGGCGGCGCGGCTTCCCCGTGGCGTCGGTGGCGCCGCCCTTGGTCGCGCTGTCCTGGCTGTCTCGCTCCACGGCTCCGCCTCTCCTCGCATCAGGCACGTGAACCCCCAGGATCCCTCGATCGGTTGGCGACGATTGACAAACGCGAGTCATCGCTCGCATTCTTGATTAATGCGAGCGATCGCTCGTGTTTGTCATTCCATGGCAGTCGCCGACCCATGTGCCGGGTCACGGTGAAGGGGACACCGCACTATGTCCGAAGTCAACAGGGGGTCGCGAATCGGCGGCTGGTCCCGGTTCGTCACGGCGCGCCCACGGCTCTCGCTGCTGGTCGCCCTGGTGATCACGGCGCTGGCGGTTGTCGCGGGGAGCGGCGTGGGCGATCGGATGGGCAGTGGCGGCTGGGAGGACCCCGCCGCCTCGTCGACCTACGCCACGCGGGCGCTGGAGCGTGAGTTCCCCGCCTCCCAGCCGAATCTCCTGCTGCTCGTCGACGCGGGCGCCAAGGGGGTGGACGACCCCGCCGTCGCCGCCACGGCCGAGCGGCTCACCGAGCGGCTCGCGGCCGAGGAGGGAGTCATAGGCGTCGGGTCGTACTGGCAGACGCGAGCGCCCGCGCTGCGCGCCGAGGACGGGGGCGAGGCGCTGATCGCGGCCAGGATCGTCGGCACGGAGAAGGAAGCCGGCGAGACCCTGGAGCGGATAGCGCCCGAATTCCGGGGCGCGCAGGGGCCGGTGGAGGTCTCGGTCGGCGGACCGGTCGCGGTGCGGCACGAGATGCAGGCCATCATCCAGGAGGACCTGCTGCGGGCCGAGTTGATCGCCCTGCCGGTGACGCTGGTGCTGCTGGTGATGGTCTTCGGCAGCGCGATCGCGGCCCTGCTGCCCCTGGGCATCGGTATCGTCGCCATCCTCGGCACCAACGCCGTGCTGCGAGGGATCACCGAGATTACGGACGTCTCGGTCTTCGCACAGAACCTCACCACGGCTCTGGGGCTCGGACTGGCCGTGGACTACGCGCTGTTCATCGTGCGCAGATTCCGGGAGGAGCTGGCCGAGGGCGCGCAGGTGCGGGACGCGGTGGGGACGACGCTGCGCACCGCCGGGCGGACGGTGCTGTTCTCCGCCCTGACGGTGGCGGTGTCGCTCGCGGCCATGATGGTCTTCCCGCAGTATTTCCTGCGCTCGTTCGCCTACGCGGGGATAGCGGTGGTGCTGCTCGCCGCCGCTGCCGCGCTGATCCTGCTGCCGGCCGCGCTGATGCTGCTCGGGCACCGGGTCAACTCCTTCGATCTTCGGCGGTTGTTGCACAGGAGGAAGTCCACGCCCGCTGACGGAATCGCGGCCGGGGCCCGGTCCGCGGAAACGAAGGGGTCCGGAGGCGGCTGGGGGCGCACGGCGACGCTGGTGATGCGCAGGGCCCCGCTCTTCGCCGTCGCGACGGCCACGGGTCTGGTCCTTCTCGGACTGCCCTTCCTGGGAGTGAAGTTCGGCACGGCGGACCACCGGCAACTGCCGTCGGGCGCCGAGGCCCGAGTGGTCCAGGAGGACATCAGGGACGGCTTCCCCGGCAGCCCCGGCGGCGGGCTCGAAGTGCTCGGCGAGGGCGGGGCGACCCCTGCCGAGTACGCGGACTACCGCGACCGGGTGGCCGCGCTGCCGGACGTGGACCGGGTGGACGGTCCGGTCGTCTCCGGCGACCACGCGTACTTCACCGTGCTGCCGCGCGGCGAGGCGGTGGGCCAGGACGCCCAGCGGCTCGTCGGTGAACTCCGGGCCGAGCCGGCGGCGTTCGACACCTCAGTCACCGGTACGGCGGCCGTGCTGGTCGATTCGAAGGACGCCATAGCCGACCGGCTGCCACTGGCCGTGGGCATCATCGTCGTGGTGACGCTGCTGCTGGTCTTCCTGCTCACCGGCAGCGTCCTCATACCGATCCAGGCGGTGGCGCTCAACGCGCTCAGCCTCACGGCGATGTTCGGGGCGGTCGTCTGGGTGTTCCAGGACGGCAATCTGTCCGGGCTCCTCGGTTTCACCTCAACGGGTGACATAGAGACGACCCTTCCGGTGCTGATGTTCTGCGTCGCCTTCGGACTCTCCATGGACTACGGGGTGTTCCTGATATCCCGGATCAAGGAGGAGTACGACCGCAGCGGTGACCACGAACACGCGGTCGTCTTCGGGCTCCGGCGCACCGGAGGGCTGATCACGGCGGCGGCGGTGATCCTGGCGGTGGTCATGATCGCGATCGGCACCTCGCGGGTGACCAACACCAAGATGCTCGGCCTCGGGATCGCGCTCGCGGTGGTCATGGACGCGATGGTGGTGCGCAGTCTGCTGGTGCCGGCGGTGATGAAGCTGACGGGCAAGGCCACTTGGTGGGCGCCCCGGCCGCTGCGCCGCTTCCACGAGCGCTTCGGGGTGAGCGAGGGCGGATCGCACCCGGCGGTCGAGGCGAACGGCGGGAAGGGCGCTGACGGCGCGGACGGGGCAGTGTCGGGGGCGGGTGAACGGGACAAGGTCGGGGTCTGAGTCCGCACCGGGCCGAGGGCCCCGTACTCCACCGGTGGGGTGGAGTACGGGGCCCTCGGAACCGGTCCTGGGCGGACCCGGCGCGGAGGCGGATACCGCGCCTCACTCTCTGCGGCCTCTGTTTCCGGGGCGTTTGGCCACCCAGGCGCGGACGGTGTCCGCGTACCAGTAGGGCTTGCCGTTCTCCACGTGGTCCGGCCGCGGAAGCAGACCGTGCTTGCGGTACGAACGGACGGTGTCCGGCTGTACGCGGATGTGTGCGGCGATCTCCTTGTAGGACCAGAGACTTCTGTCCGTCATTGCGTGGCACCTCCCTGCGTCCGCCGCAGCGGCGGCCGGGGGGCCGTCGGGAGAGCTGCGACTGAGACGCTGGTGATCACTGAGCCTGTGCCCGTTGAACGACGCAGAGTGATGGTGAGGGAGGGGCTGTCGCGTTCCTGTGACGGAAAACCCGCGTAAGGGAGACAAGCGTGACGTCAGACGGATTTCTGTGACAGAAACCGTGCATGGGGGATACGGGTGTTGAAGGTCCAATTGTTCGACAGGGGTTCGGAGTTACGCACCGCACGAGCGGAGAAAACGGCGCGTCCGCTTGGCGATCGGGTAGGGCTTGTCGGGCGGACAGGGATACATGTCCTGTTCGACGATGGCGAAGAGATCGACATCCAGATTCTGGGCCGCCGCCAGCACCGGCTCCAGCGCGGGCACCCCGTTCGGCGGCTCGCACATCACGCCACGTCCCACGGCGGGCCCGAACGGCACCTCGTTGGCGATGACGTCCGTGAGGATCTCCGGATCCACCTGCTTGAGATGCAGATATCCGATCCGCTCCCCGTAGGTCTCGATCAGCTTGACGCTGTCGCCGCCGCAGTACGCGTAGTGCCCGGTGTCCAGACACAGTGACACCAGGTCGGGATCGGTGGCGTCGAGGAAGCGGCTGACGTTGTCCTCGCTGTCGATGTGCGTGTCGGCGTGCGGGTGGACCACGATGTTCAGCCCGAAGCGGTCCCGCACCTCGCGGCCGAGCCGCTCGGTCTGAGTCGTCAGATCGCGCCACTGCGCCGGGGTGAGTGTCCGGTCCTCCAGCACCTGCCCGGTCTTGTCGTCCCGCCAGAACGACGGGATGACGACGAGGTGGTCCGCGCCCATCTCCCTGGTGAGCGCGGCGATGTCGGCGACATGCGCCCAGGTCTTGTCCCAGACGGCGGGCCCATGGTGAAGACCGGTGAACACGGTGCCGGCCGAGACCTTCAGGCCACGCAGGGCGGTCTCGTCGGCGAGACGCGCCGGATCGGTCGGGAGGTAGCCGTACGGACCGAGTTCGATCCATTCGTATCCGGCCTCGGCCACCTCGTCGAGGAAGCGCTGCCAGGGAACCTGCCGCGGATCGTCGGGAAACCACACGCCCCAGGAGTCGGGGGCCGACCCGACCCTGATGCGGTTCAGCGGGGGTACGGAGGAGGTCATACCGGTCAGCCTCGCGGCCGCCCGAGAAGAGTGTCAAGCCTTCGTCCGAATGTAAGGACAAAACGTTGACAGGGGTCGGGAGTGAGCACTAGACCTTGCACTGGCCGTCGAAACGAGGGGACGCGCATGCCTGAGCCGTACGACGTGATCACCATGGGGCGGATCGGCGTGGACCTCTATCCGCTGCGTACCGGAGTCCCGTTGGCGCAGGTCGACACCTTCGGGAAGTTCCTCGGCGGCTCGGCGACGAATGTGGCGGTGGCCGCCGCCCGGCTCGGCCGTCGTACGGCCGTCATCACCCGCACCGGACGGGACGCGTTCGGGGACTTTCTCCACCACGCGCTGCGGGAGTTCGAGGTCGACGACCGCTGGGTGACACCGGTCGACGAGTGGCCCACTCCGGTGACCTTCTGCGAGATCTTCCCCCCGGACGACTTCCCCCTGTACTTCTACCGGCAGCCCAAGGCGCCCGATCTGGAGATCCATCCGCATGAGCTGGACCTGGACGCCGTCCGGGCCGCCCGGATCTTCTGGATGACGGGCACCGGCCTGTGCGAGGAACCCAGCCGGACCTCGACGCTGACCGCCCTGAGCACCCGCGGCCGGTCGCCGGCCCACAGCCCCGAAGGGCGGCGGTCCGGACCGGGCATCACCGTCTTCGACCTCGACTGGCGCCCCATGTTCTGGAAGGCGCCGACCGGTGACCCCCGTTCCGGTGACCCGCGGGCGCTCATGGCGGCGGCCAGGCCCGTGTACGAACAGGCCCTGCGGCACGCCACGGTCGCCGTCGGCAACCTGGACGAGTGCGAAGTCGCCGTGGGGGAACGCGAACCGTACGCCGCCGCCCGGGCGCTCCTCGCCGCCGGCCCCGAACTGGCCGTAGTCAAACAGGGCCCCAAAGGCGTCCTCGCCGTCCATCGCGACGGCACCACCGCCGAGGTACCACCGGTGCCCGTCGAGGTGGTCAACGGACTCGGCGCCGGAGACGCCTTCGGCGGCGCGCTCTGCCACGGTCTGCTGGCCGGCTGGGACCTGGAGCGCGTCATGCGGTACGCCAACGCCGCCGGAGCGATCGTCGCCGCCCGGCTCGCCTGCTCCTCCGCCATGCCGTACGCGAGGGAAGTCGTCCAGGTCCTCGGCGGGGGCCCCGTCCCCGCACCGGGGACGCTGCCACCGGAGGCCGCTCTGTGACCCGAGTCGACGCGTCGGAGCTCGTACGGATCCGGACGCACCACCCCGAGGCGATCGCCGAGGCCGCGGCCCGCCGCGTGCGCCGCCCCCTGCTGCGCCCCGGCGGACGGCTGATGATCGTCGCGGCGGACCACCCGGCCCGGGGCGCCCTCGCCGTCGGGAACCGCCGGTTGGCCATGGCCAACCGCGTCGACCTCCTGGAGCGCCTCTGCCTCGCGCTGTCCCGGCCCGGCGTGGACGGTGTCCTCGCCACCGCCGACATACTCGACGACCTGCTGCTCCTCGGCGCCCTGGAGGACCGCGTCGTCGTCGGTTCCATGAACCGCGGCGGTCTCGCGGGCGCCGCCTTCGAGTTGGACGACCGCTTCACCGGCCACCGCGCCGAGGACATCGCCCGTCACGGTTTCGACGCGGGCAAGCTCCTGCTGCGCATCGACTACGAGGACGCGCGCTCGCCCGACACCCTCCTGTCGGCGGCCCGTGCCGTCGACGCCATGGCGGAGCGGCGGCTGCCCGTCTTCGTCGAGCCGTTCATCTGCCGCCGCAGGGACGGACGGCTCGGCAACGACCTGTCGGCCGATGCGGTGACCCGCTCCATCGCCATCGCCTCCGGTCTCGCCGGCACGTCCGCGTACACCTGGCTGAAGGTGCCCGTGACCGAGAATCCGGACGACATGGCCCGGGTGATGGAGACGTCCACCCTGCCCGCCGTCCTGCTCGGCGGCGAGATCGGCGACGACCAGGAAGGTGTGTACGAGAAGTGGCGCAAGGCGCTGCGGCTGCCCACGGTGCAGGGCCTGGTCGTCGGGCGCTCGTTGCTCTATCCGGTGGACGGTGATGTCGCGGCGGCCGTCGACACGGCCGTGGGCCTGCTGTAGGGCCACGCCGCCGGACCGCTGTAGCTGTAGGGGACACGGGGAGAGTAGGCAGACGTGCGGAGGGATACGGAACGACCATGACGACGGACACCGACACCGACACGGGCTCCGACGGCGAATTCCTGGAGCGGCACGTACGCGCGGGCAGCGCGGCGAGCGGCCCATACGCGCTCGACATCGAACCGCGGCGGGCCGGCTGGGTGCACAGCGCCCTGCGCGTCCTCGACCTGCAGCCCGGCGGTACACACACGCTGGACAGCGGGGACAGCGAATGGATCGTGCTTCCCCTCAGCGGCGGTTGTACGGTGCACACGCAAGGCGAGATCTTTGAACTGCTGGGCAGAGAAAGCGTGTTCAGCTCCGTCACGGACTTCGCGTACGTTCCGCGTGACGCCCACGCCCAGATCGCCTCCGGTGCGGGGGGCCGCTTCGCCCTGGCAGGAGCGAAGTGCGAGCGACGACTCCCCGCTCGCTACGGCTCCGCACCGGAGGTTCCGGTCGAACTGCGGGGCAGCGGCAACTGCTCCCGCCAGGTCAACAACTTCGCCGCCGCGGACACCTTCGACTGCGACCGGCTGATCGCCGTCGAAGTCCTCACGCCCGGCGGCAACTGGTCGTCGTACCCGCCGCACAAGCACGACGAGAACCACGCCGGCGTCGAGTCCGAACTGGAGGAGATCTACTACTTCGAGATCGAGGACGGCGGCCTCGGATACCACCGGGTCTCACCCTCCAGGCCCGGCGGCACCGACGTCCTCGCCGAGGTCCGCAGCGGCGACACCGTCCTGATCCCCGACGGCTGGCACGGCCCGTCCATCGCCGCCCCCGGCCGTGCCATGTACTACCTCAACGTCATGGCCGGACCCGGTGCGACCAGACAGTGGCTGATCCGCGACCACCCCGACCACGGCTGGATCCGCGACACCTGGCCGGGCCAGGCGGTCGACCCCCGGCTGCCGCTGTACGAAGCGCCTCGACCGCGGCCCTCACGGGCACCCTCACAGGGGCCGTCGAGCCAACCTCCTTATGAGAACGAGGACAAGGAGACCCCCCGATGAGTACGCGCCGCCTCACCGTGGCCCAGGCACTGATCGCCTTCCTGTCCCGCCAGTACACCGAACGCGACGGCAACCGACGCCGGCTGATCGACGCCACCTGGGGCATCTTCGGCCACGGGAACGTGGCGGGCATCGGCCAGGCGCTCGTCCAGGCCGGTCCGGAGATGCCGTACTTCCAAGGACGCAGCGAACAGGCCATGGTGCACGCGGCCGTCGGCTACGCGCGCCAGAGCAACCGCCTCTCCACACACGCCGTCACCACCTCCATCGGCCCCGGCGCCACGAATCTCGTCACGGGCGCCGCCCTCGCCACCGTCAACCGGCTGCCCGTGCTGCTGCTCCCCGGTGACATCTTCGCGACGCACCCCGCCGACCCGGTCCTCCAGCAGCTCGAAGTGGTCCACGCGGGCGACATCTCCGTCAACGACGCGCTCCGCCCCGTGTCGAAGTACTTCGACCGCGTCTCGCGGCCCGAGGCGCTCGTGCCGGCCGCGCTCGCCGCCATGCGGGTCCTCACCGACCCGGCCGAGACCGGCGCGGTGACCCTCGCACTGCCACAGGACGTCCAGGCGGAGGCGTACGACTGGCCTGAGGAGTTCTTCGCCGAGCGCGTCTGGCGGATCCGCAGGCAGGGCCCCGATCCGTACGAACTCGCCGACGCCGCCCAGGCCGTCCGCGCGGCCCGCCGTCCGCTCCTCGTCGCGGGCGGCGGCGTCCACCACAGCGCGGCCGAGGACGCACTGGCCGCCTTCGCGACGGCGACCGGCATCCCCGTCGCCTCCACCCAGGCGGGCAAGGGCTCCCTGCGTCACGACCACCCGGCGGACGTCGGCGGCATCGGCCACACCGGCACCGCCACCGCCGACGAACTGGCCCGCACCGCCGACCTGGTGATCGGCGTCGGCACCCGCTGGTCCGACTTCTCCACGGCGTCGGCGACGCTCTTCGCCAACCCGTCCGTTCGCTTCCTCAACATCAACGTCACCGGCTTCGACGCCCACAAGCTCGCCGCCGCCCCTCTGGTCGCAGACGCCCGCACCGCCCTGGAAGGGCTCACCACGGCCCTCGCCGGTCACCGCGTCGACGCCGCCTACGCCACCGAGTACGGAGACGACAAGGAGCGCTGGGAGCACCGCGTCGACGCCGCCTTCGACACCTCCGAGGACCTCCTGCGGCCCACCCAGCCACAGGTCCTCGGTCTGCTGGACGCGCTCGTCACCGACGACGACATCGTCATCAACGCGGCCGGATCGCTTCCCGGCGACCTCCACAAACTGTGGCGGTCCCGCTCCCGCGACCAGTACCACGTCGAGTACGGCTACTCGTGCATGGGCTACGAGATCCCGGCCGCCATCGGCGTGATGCTCGCCGACCCGGGCCGCCCCGTCTGGGCGCTCGTCGGCGACGGCACCTATCTGATGAACCCCACCGAGATCGTCACCGCCGTCCAGGAACGCCTCCCACTGAAGCTGGTGATCCTCCAGAACCACGGCTACGCGTCGATCGGCGGGCTCTCCGAGTCCGTCGGCGCGGAACGGTTCGGCACGGCGTACCGCTACCGCGAGGCCGACACGGTCGGCTCGCCGACGTACACCGGCGACCCGCTGCCCGTCGACCTCGCCGCCAACGCGGCCTCGCTCGGGATGCGCGTCATCCGTGCCAAAACCATCCGTGACCTGCGCGAAGCCCTCGCCGCCGCGCGCGAGTCCGACGTCCCCACATGTGTCTACGCGGAGACCGAAACGGCAGACACTGTGTCGGGCGCGCCCCCGGCCCAGGCGTGGTGGGATGTTCCCGTGGCCGAGACGGCGACCCGCGCGTCCGCGGTCACGGCACGTGAGGAGTACGACCGGAAAGCCGCAGCCCGCCGCCGCCACCTCTGACCCCCGGGCGCCGCCCGCGCCGATGGACTCGATGGACCCGAAGGAGACGTAATGAAGACCGTCAACCACTGGATCGGTGGCAAGACCGTCGAGGGTGCCTCGGGCAACTGGGGCCAGGTCACCGACCCGGCGACCGGTGCGGTCACCACGCGGGTGGCGCTGGCCTCACCGGAGGAGGTGGACGCGGCCGTGACGACGGCGAAGGCCGCGTACGGCACCTGGGGCACGTCCTCCCTCTCGGCGCGCACCGGCATCCTGTTCGCCTACCGCGCGCTGCTCGACGCGCACCGTGACGAGATCGCCGCGCTGATCACCGCCGAGCACGGCAAGGTCCACTCCGACGCCCTCGGCGAGGTGGCGCGCGGGCTGGAGATCGTCGAACTGGCCTGCGGGATCACCACCCAGCTGAAGGGCGAGCTGTCGACACAGGTCGCCAGCAAGGTCGACGTCTCCTCGATCAGGCAGCCGCTGGGCGTCGTCGCCGGCATCACACCGTTCAACTTCCCCGCGATGGTCCCGATGTGGATGTTCCCGCTGGCCATCGCCTGCGGCAACACCTTCGTACTGAAGCCGAGCGAGAAGGACCCCTCGGCGGCGAATCTGCTGGCCGAGCTGGCGGCCGAGGCGGGGCTTCCGGACGGCGTGCTCAACATCGTCCACGGCGACAAGGTGGCCGTCGACTCCCTCCTGGCCCACCCGGACGTCGCGGCGGTCTCTTTCGTCGGCTCCACACCGATCGCCCGCTACATCCACGCGACGGCCTCCGCCAACGGCAAGCGCGTACAGGCCCTCGGCGGCGCCAAGAACCACATGCTGGTCCTGCCGGACGCGGACCTGGACGCGGCGGCGGACGCGGCCGTCTCGGCGGCGTACGGCTCCGCCGGTGAGCGCTGCATGGCGATCTCGGCGGTCGTCGCGGTCGGCGCGATCGGCGACGAACTCGTCAGCAAGATCCGCGAACGGGCCGAGAAGATCAAGATCGGTCCCGGCACCGACCCGGCCTCCGAGATGGGCCCGCTCATCACGGCGGCCCACCGCGACAAGGTCGCCTCGTACGTGACGGGCGCCGCCGCGCAAGGCGCCGAAGTCGTCCTGGACGGCACCGGACTGCGCGTCGACGGCTACGAGGACGGCCACTGGATCGGCCTGTCGCTCCTGGACCACGTCTCCACCGACTCCGACGCCTACCGCGACGAGATCTTCGGCCCCGTGCTGTGCGTGCTGCGCACCGAGACGTACGACGAGGGCGTCGCCCTCATGAACGCCTCGCCCTTCGGCAATGGCACGGCGATCTTCACCCGCGACGGCGGCGCGGCCCGCCGCTTCCAACTGGAGGTCGAGGCGGGCATGGTCGGCGTGAACGTGCCGATCCCGGTACCGGTGGGTTACCACTCCTTCGGAGGGTGGAAGGACTCGCTCTTCGGCGACCACCACATCTACGGCAACGACGGCGTGCACTTCTACACGCGCGGCAAGGTCGTCACGACTCGCTGGCCGGACCCGGCGGACGCCCCGGCCGGCGTGGACCTGGGCTTCCCCCGCAACCACTGACCCCGGACGGCACCCACCACAGGCCGCGGCGGCCCGCACGGTACCCCTATTCCGCGCGGGCCGCCGCACTCGTCGGCGCGCCTCTTAAACAGGTGGCCACACGGCCGGAGTCGCAGCACGCTGTCCCCATGCCAGCAGCGACAACTCCCCGCACCCCGGAGCCCCGGCACCGCATCCGCGCACTCCACACAGACTCGACGATCACCGTCCACCAGGCGTACCCGCCCGCGATCGGCCTGCCCGCCGCGCGGGACGGCCGGTTCCCCGCCACCTGGAAGCGCGACAGGATGACATGGATCAAGCCGTCATTCCTTTGGATGATGTATCGGTGCGGCTGGGCCACGAAGGAGGGTCAGGAGACCGTCCTGGCCGTCGAGATCACCCGTGAGGGGTTCGAGTGGGCGCTGCGACATGCCTGTCTGTCGCACTACGACCGGGATGTGCATCCCGATCGGGCGGCGTGGCAGCGGGAGTTGAAGCGGAGCCCCGCGCGGGTCCAGTGGGATCCGGAGCGTGATGTGCGGCTGGAGGCGCTGCCGTACCGGTCGCTTCAGCTCGGTCTTTCGGGGGAGGCCGCGCGGCGGTATGCCGACGAGTGGATCGTTTCCGTGAGGGACGTGACGCCGCTGGCGCGGCGGGTGCACGAGCTTGTCCGGGACGGTGAACTGACGGCCGCGCAAGGGCTGCTGCCGCAGGAGACGCCCTATCCGGCGGAGCCCGACGGGGAGTTGCTGGGGCACCTCTGCCCGTGAGCCGCGTCGGCCGGATGCTGTTGGCGCGCGTACGCCTCCGCGAACGGCGAGGACAGCTGACCGTTTCGCGCACCCGCTGGGAAACAGGCTCGCCGAGCGCGTCGAGTTCTCGCCATGCTATGGGCCCAAGACGGGAGGAGCGGCAGTATGGAAGGCATGACGGACATGGTGAATTCGGCCCAGACCAAGGCGTGGAACGGCTACGAGGGCAGGCACTGGGCGGAACACCAGGATCGGTACGACCATCTGAACGACGCTGCCAACGCCCCACTCCTCGAAGCCGCAGGCATACAGAAGGGTGACCGGGTCCTGGACATCGGATGTGGGAACGGGCGTGTCACGCGGCTCGCGGCGCTCCGCGGGGCCCGTGCTGTCGGGATCGATCTGTCCCAGCCGATGCTGGCGCGGGCCAGGGCGTCCGCCGCGGCGGAGGAGATCGAGGACGTCACCTTCCTCCAGGGCGACGCGCAGGTGCACGACTTCGAGGAGGGGGCCTTCGACATCGCCGTGAGCCGCTTCGGAGTGATGTTCTTCGCCGACCCCGCCGCCGCGTTCCGCAACATCGGACGTGCGTTACGGCCCGGTGGACGGCTCGCCTTCGTCTGCCCACAGTCATTCAGCCTCATGGACCAGGCGGTGATCTTCGCCGCGATCGGCACGCAGGTCACGCTCCCCGCCCTCAACGAGGACAGCAAGCACCAGCCCGCCTCCTTCGCGGACCCCGCGCACACCGAGCGCGTGCTGAGCGCGGCGGGCTTCAAAGACATCGGTCTGCGGGCCCTCGCGCTGAGCCAGCACTGGGGCAAGGACGCCTCCGACGCCTCCGCCTTCCTGATGGGATGGGGACCCCTGCAGCACTGGCTGGCCCTGGCGGAGGCCGACGAGCGGACCCGTACGCGTGCGCACGACGCCGCCACGGAAGCGTTCCACGCCTTCGAGACCCGCCAGGGCGTAAGACTGACCAGCCGCCTGTGGCTCGTCACCGCGGAACGCCCCTGAAGCAGCGCGGTCCGCACGTTCTAGGAGTCCGGGAACTCCCAGGTCAGCATCGCGAAGTGGCCCTCGTCACGTGCCCCCGCCGCGCGGTACGTCGCCAGCGCCGGTTCGTTGTCGGTGTCCACGCCCACCCACATGTCGTAGCAGCCACGCTCACGAGCGATCTCCGCGAGGGCCTCGCTCAGCGCCCGCCCGATGCCCCGACGACGGTACGGCTCGTCCACGGACAGTTCGTACAGGCACATTTCAACGCCTTTGTCCGGATGTAGCATCTCGATGCCGGAGACGAATCCGGCCGGGGCGCCTTCCGCATAGGCGATCAGCATCAGATGGCCCGGAGCGGCGAGGAAGCGCTCCGCCCACTCCGGACGGGCCGGGCTGTCGTACAGATGCTGGAACGCGACGAGTTCACCGACCGTCGTCGCCCGGCGGATCTCCATGCCGGTCATGTCGCCGGTCTCTCCTCGCGTCTCGTCATCAGGGGCGGCCGTACCACGGATGGTGTACGGCGACGCTACCGCGTACTCCTCAAGGAGGCCCGTGAGTTCCGACCGGTGTCAGCGCGGCCGGCGCGAGGGGCCGTTTAGGGTTCAAGCATGGAGATCCCAACCCCCCGGCGGCCACGGCTGCGCAAACGATGGCTCGCGGGCGTGGCCGCGGCCGCCGTGCTCGTCGGCGCCGGCACCTGGACAGCCGTCGCCTCGGACAGCGCGCCCACCGTGCACCGAGACGACCAGACGATGGAGATGCCCGGCGCCCGGATCGACACCTCGTACTTCACAGCCGGCGACGGCGGTGACCGCCGCAGGCCCGCCGTCCTGCTCGGCCACGGCTTCGGCGGCAGCAAGAACGACGTACGGGCGCAGGCCGAGAAGCTCGCGCGCGACGGATACGCCGTACTGACCTGGTCGGCGCGAGGGTTCGGGAAGTCCACCGGCACGATCGGACTCAACGACCCCGCCCACGAGGTCAAAGACGTCTCCCGGATGATCGACTGGCTCGCCGAACGCCCCGAGGTCCAGCTCGACGCCAAGGGCGACCCGCGCGTCGGTATGAGCGGCGCCTCCTACGGAGGAGCCATCTCGCTGCTCGGCGCGGGGCACGACCCGCGCGTCGACGCGATCGCACCCGTGATCACCTACTGGAATCTCGCCGACTCGCTCTTCCCCGACGGCGTCTTCAAGAAGCTCTGGGCCGGGATCTTCTTCTCCACCGGCGGCGGCTGCGACACCTTCGAGAAGCAGCTCTGCGAGATGTACGACCGGGTCGCCGTCGCCGGCAAGCCCGACGCGGCGGCGCGGGAGCTCCTCGCGGAGCGCAGCCCGTCCGCGGTCGGCGACCGCATCAAGGTGCCCTCGCTGATCATCCAGGGCCAGACCGACTCACTCTTCCCGCTCAGCCAGTCCGACGCGATGGCGAAGACGATCAAGTCCAACGGCGCACCGGTCGCCGTCGACTGGATGGCCGGCGGTCACGACGGCGGGAACGCCGAGACCGGCCGGGTCGAGAGCCGTATCTCCTCCTGGTTCGACCACTACCTCAAGAAGGACACGGGCGTCGACACCGGGCCCGCGTTCCGCGTCAGCCGGACCGGAGGCGTCGACTCCACCGACGGCCGGGCACTGCTGCGGGGCGCGACCAGCGACAGTTACCCCGGTCTCCGGAGCGGAATAGCGGACATCCCGCTCACCGGGCGGGAGCAGTCGTTCGACAACCCCGCCGGCGCGAGCCCGCCGGCCATCTCCACCGTTCCGGGCGTCGGCGGCGGACTGTCCCAGCTGTCCTCGTTCGGTATGGGCCTCGCCCTCGACTTCCCCGGACAGTTCGCGCGCTTCGACTCCCGGCCGCTCGACACCTCACTCCAGGTCACGGGCTCACCGACCGTCCGCGTCACCGTCAAGGCCGACACCGACGACGCCGTCCTCTTCGGCAAGGTCTACGACGTCGGTCCCGACGGCAGCCGGCAGGTACTGCCCTCACAACTCGTCGCCCCCGTACGGGTCGAGGGAGTCAACACCGACGGCGGCAAGTCCGTCGAACTGACGCTGCCGGCCATCGACCACAAGGTGGAGGCCGGGCACCGGCTGCGCGTCGTCCTCGCCGCGACCGACCTCGCCTACGCCTCACCCGCCACCCCGGCCACCTACACCGTCACGGTGGACGGCGGCCTCTCCGTGCCCACCGCGCCCGCCCTCAGCACAGCGGCCGCCACCCTCGCCTGGTGGGTCTGGGGCCTGCCGCTGGGCGGTTTGCTGATCGCCGCCGCGCTGCTGCTCACCGCGCGCCGCAGGGTCAGCGCACCGGCGCCCGATCCCGAACTCGCCGACGTACCCCTCCAGATCACCGATCTGTCGAAGCGCTACGCGAAGTCCGCCGACCGCTACGCCGTGCGGGACCTGTCCTTCCGAGTCGAAAAGGGCCAGGTCCTCGGACTCCTCGGCCCGAACGGCGCAGGCAAGACCACGACCCTGCGCATGCTGATGGGTCTCATCACCCCCGACGCCGGAGACATCCGCGTCTTCGGGCACGCCATCAGGCCGGGCGCACCCGTGCTGTCCCACGTCGGTTCCTTCGTCGAAGGCGCCGGCTTCCTGCCGCACCTGTCCGGACGGGACAACCTGGAGCTGTACTGGCGGGCAACCGGCCGCCCCGCCGAGGACTCGCACATCGAACAGGCCCTGGAGATCGCCGGACTCGGCGACGCGCTCGCCCGCGCGGTGCGCACCTACTCGCAGGGCATGCGGCAGCGCCTCGCCATCGCGCAGGCCATGCTCGGCCTCCCGGACCTGCTCATCCTGGACGAGCCGACCAACGGCCTCGACCCGCCGCAGATCCGTGAGATGCGTGACGTGATGATCCGTTACGCGGCCGACGGCCGGACCGTCATCGTCTCCAGCCACCTCCTCTCCGAGGTCGAACAGACCTGTACGCACCTGGTGGTCATGGACCGGGGCCGACTCGTCCAGGCCGGTCCGGTCGCCGAGATCACCGGATCCGGCGACACCGTGCTCGTCACCACGGCGGGACAGGTGCCCGAACCGGTCGTGGACAAGATCGCCGCCATGCCCGGGATCGGATCCGCGATCCGTACGGACGAGGGGCTGCTCGTACGGCTCGACGGAGCCGACACCAACACCCTCGTCACCGAGCTGATCCGGATGGACGTCGTGCTGACCGGCGTCGGACCGCACCGTCGCCTGGAGGACGCCTTCCTCACCCTCATCTCAGGAGCCTCCGCATGAGCGCGCTGACCGAATCGGCTCCGGGCTACCGGGCGGGCCGCACCCTCCCGTTCCGTGTCGAGGTCGTACGACAGCTCAAGCGCAGGCGCACCATGGCGATGGGCGGGATCCTGGCCGTCCTGCCCTTCGTGCTGATCGTGGCCTTCGCCATCGGCGGGACACCCGGAGCCGACGAGGACGGCGGCGGGGGCGGCAATCGGCTGAACCTGATGGACACCGCGACCTCGTCCGGGGCCAACTTCGCCGCCACCTGCCTCTTCGTCTCGGCGGGCTTCCTGCTGGTCGTCCCCGTCGCGCTGTTCTGCGGGGACACCGTGGCCTCCGAGGCGAGCTGGTCCTCCCTGCGCTATCTGCTCGCCGCGCCCGTGCCGCGCGCCCGTCTGCTGTGGAGCAAGCTGGCGGTGGCACTCTCCATGAGCCTGGCCGCGATGGTGCTGCTGCCGGTCGTCGCGCTGGCGGCGGGCACGGCCGCCTACGGCTGGGGGCCGCTGGAACTGCCCACCGGAGGGTCGCTGGGCACGGCCGACACCGTGCCGCGGCTGGCGCTTGTGATCGGCTTCATCTTTGTCTCCCAACTGGTCACGGCGGGCCTCGCCTTCTGGCTCTCTACGAAGACCGACGCGCCGCTCGGGGCGGTCGGCGGCGCGGTCGGACTGACGATCATCGGCAATGTCCTGGACCAGGTGACGGCGCTGGGGACCTGGCGGGACTTCCTGCCCGCCCACTGGCAGTTCGCCTGGGCGGACGCCCTCCAGCCGCAGTTGGAGTGGAGCGGCATGTTGAAGGGCTCGGCGGTCTCGGTGACCTACGCCCTGGTGCTGTTCGCGCTCGCCTTCAGGAACTTCTCCCGCAAGGACATCGTGAGCTGAGCGGTTCGGCGCAGCGGCCGGCCCGACGCCGCGAGCCGGCCCGCGCGCCGCGTTCACACCCAGCCCCGACGAGCCGCTTCCGCCCCCGCGCGGAAGCGGCTCGTCGTGCCGAGGGCGGTGAGCAGCTCACCGACCCTTCGGCTGTAGGTCCGGGGTGACATACCGAGCCGTGCCGCGGCCGCCTCGTCGGTGAGCCCGCACAACATGGCATCGAGCAC
>NZ_JAAPBF010000091.1 GCF_022695985.1 Streptomyces sp. NP-1717
ACCGGGGTGAAGGGGGTGGGCGTGCCGCCGGTCCAGCGGTTCATGACGGCCTTGCCCGTCTGCTTGGTCACGCCGTCCTCCACGACCGTGCCGGCCTCGGCGAGGTAGTAGCGGCCGTCGTCGAGCGACACCAGCCCGTACTGTCCGGTGGACTCCCAGCCGTGGATGCCGGTCGGCGGGTGGTGGAGCCCCCGCGCCAGGAGCGGCAGCAGCCGCCCGCGCTCCGGTACCGGCTGGCCGCTGACGGGCCCCGTGACCGGGCGCCTGGATCCGTCGATCACGAAGAGCGAGTAGTTCGGGAACTGTGTCTTTGTGCCCTTGTACGCGGCGAGCAGCCAGTTGCCGGTGTACGCGTCGTATTCGAGGTTCTGCACGCCGTACGTGGTGTTGCCCGTGTAGCTGAAGTACTTGCCGTCCGGCGATCCGGGGCCGCTGGTGTGCGGGTCGGCCTCGGTGAGCGGGCGCTCGTACTTCTTCCACCGGCGGATGTCGTACTGGAGCAGCACCTGGTTGTCGTTGTCCTGCCGGGTGGTGTTGGCGTAGACGCCGTACGCGACGGTGAGCAGGTGCGTCCGCGCCGGGCCACGCCCGCCGTCGGGGCGCCTGCCGTCGAAGGCGGGGCCGAACGCGACGCCGTCGATGCCGCTGCATCCGTAGCGGTGGTCGGCGGTGTTGGCGGTGTTGCCGTCGAAGACGCCGTCGCCGTCCATGTCGGCCGTGTAGTCGTCCACGACCTCCTGGAGATGGACGGTCGAGACGACCCCGGTCGTCTGGGCGTCCATGTCCATCTCGGTGATGCGGTCACCGTCGAAGATCGCGATGTAGAAGGCCTTGGCCGCCTTGTACTCCAGGGAGCCGTAGACCCTGCCGTCCCCGGTGTTGAAGTCCAGGTCCCCGAGGTGCCCGGTGAAGCCGGTGACCGAGCCGACCGGCTTGCCCGTGAGATCGGTCTTGACGAGGAGGTTGGTGAACGAGAAGTACATGAAGCCCTTGCGGCGGTCGACGGCCATGCCCTGGACATGGCCCGACTTCCAGGCGCCGCCGTCCACGGTCGCCGGGAGCTCGGGGGGTTTGGCGGGCTTGGGCGCGCCCTGCCCGGCGCCCTGCCCGGCTGCCGGCCCCGAGCCGGTGTCCGTGCCCGCCGTGTCCACGGTGTGCGCCGTTGCCGCCGTCTCCGCCGCTTCCGCTGTTCCCGCCGCTTCCGCCGACGCGGTCACCGCGCCCGCCGCCACAACCGCCGTGGTGAGCAGGGCCGTCAGCCCGCCGCGAATCTGCCGTCGCATGTTCCCTCCGGTGTCCTGGGCCTGGGATTCTGGATCATGCAGGGCGCGCGTGCACGGCGAGCCAACGCGATGTGAACCGGCGTCAACCGCGGTCGGACGGTAGTGCGGCGCGTACATGACATATGAGAGCAGCTCCCGCCGCACCCGTCACCACCGCACGTACGCGGATCATCCGACCGGGCGGCCGTTCTCCAACTCGACGGCCCCTGTACCGGCTTCGAGCGCGTCGAGCCCCGCCAGGACGCGGCCGCCGAGCGAGCCGATCATCAACTCGGGGATCCTGGCGCGGTCCACAAGCCGCCAGGAGAGCAACTCCTCGTGCTGGAGCCGGATCTCGCCGAGCCGCTCGTCGTCCAGCACACCGCCGTCGTACAGATACGCGGCGATGGGCGGCCGGTCCGGCGCCTGCGCCCAGTCCACCACCAGCAGCCGTCCCAACTCGACGTCCAGGCCGATCTCTTCGAGCGTCTCGCGCCGCGCGGCCTGCCGCGGCGTCTCGCCCTCGTCCGACTCGATGGTCCCGCCGGGCAGCGCCCAGCCGGGCCGGTAGCCGGGCTCGACGATCAGCACCCGCCCCTCCCGGTCCCGGAAGAGCACGGCGGCACCGGCGAGCACGCGGGGGAGCCCGGCGATGTAGGCGAGATAGTCGGCATCGCGAGTTGTCGTCACGCGGAAAGCCTAGATCAGGGGCCGCCTCCGGGCGCTGCGACCGCACCCATGTCCATGGGAGGTTTGCCTGCCTTTCGCGGCTCCGGAAGGGAGCGGTGCCCATGGGCAGGAAGCCGTGTGGCCGGATAGGGTCGGTGCGGCGCGACTGCCTGTTCGAAAAGCAAAGGATGACAAGGTGACGGACGGAGCAGTAACCGAGGCCGCGCACGTGCTCGTCGCGGCGGACAAGTTCAAGGGGTCGCTCACGGCCGTGGAGGTCGCCGAACGGGTGACCTCCGGGCTGCGTCTGGTCGCCCCCGACGTGACGGTCGAGGCACTGCCCGTCGCGGACGGCGGTGACGGCACCGTCGCCGCGGCCGTGGCGGCCGGTTTCGAACGGCGTGAGGTACGGGTCACCGGGCCGCTCGGCGACGAACTCACCGCGGCGTACGCGCTGCGCGACGGCACGGCCGTCGTGGAGATGGCGGAGGCGTCGGGCCTCCAGCACCTCCCGAAGGGCGTCTTCGCGCCCCTGACGGCCGGGACGTACGGCTCCGGCGAACTGCTGCGCGCCGCGCTCGACGCGGGCGCGCGCACCATCGTGTTCGGCGTCGGCGGCAGCGCCACGACGGACGGCGGCGCGGGCATGCTGGCCGCGCTCGGCGGACGCTTCCTGGACGCGGACGGGCGACCGGTGGGACCGGGGGGCGGCGGGCTGCGCGATCTCGCTACCGTGGATCTGTCCGGGCTCGATCCCCGTATCGCCGACACGGACATCGTCCTCGCCAGCGACGTCGACAACCCGCTGACCGGGCCGAAGGGCGCCGCGGCGATCTACGGCCCGCAGAAGGGCGCGTCCCCCGAGGACGTCGCCGCGCTCGACGCGGCGCTCGCGCACTACGCGCGCGTCCTGGAGAAGACCGTCGGGGCCGGGGCGGCCGAGGCCGCGCTCTCACCCGGCGCCGGCGCGGCGGGCGGCATCGGGTACGGCGCCCTCGTCGGCCTGGCCGCGAGCTTCCGGCCCGGCATCGAGGTCATGCTCGACGTGCTCGGCTTCGGCCCCGCGCTGTCCCGCGCCACGCTCGTCATCACCGGCGAGGGATCCCTGGACGAACAGACCCTGCACGGCAAGGCCCCGGCGGGCGTCGCGGCGGCGGCACGCGCGCGGGGCATCGAGGTGATCGCGGTCTGCGGCCGGCTGGCGCTGCCCGCGGACGCCCTCGGCCGCGCGGGCATCCGCCGCGCGTACGCCCTGACGGACCTGGAACCGGACCCGGCGCGCTGCATGGCGGAGGCGGGGCCGCTGCTGGAACGCATGTCGACGTCCATCGCCCGCGACTTCCTGACCTGATACCGCACGGCCCCGTCCGTTCGGGCGGGGCCCGGTCCGGAGGCGACCGCGGTCCGGCCGGGTCAGTCCGAGCTGTGGAGACTGTCGGGGCCGGTCGTGCACGCGTCGATGTCCCTGGCACGCGGCCTTTTTGGCCTGACACCGCGAGGGTCCTGCCCGTCCGGGCGGGGCCGGGCCGGGACGTGACCGCGGTCCGGCCGGGTCAGTCCGAGCTGTGGAGACTGTCGGGGCCGGTCGTGCACGCTTCGATGTCCGTCGCACGCGGCCTTCCCGACCTGATACCGCGCGGGCTTGTCCGTCCGGGCGGGCCGGGCCCGGACGTGATCACGGTCCGGTCCGGCCAGGTCAGGTCAGGTCAGTGCGAGCCGTGGGAATCGTCCGGGCCGGTCGTCCAGGCGTCGATGTCCGAGGCGTCGAGGGACAGGCCCGAGCCCGTCTCCGACGACGCGGGCCCCGGCGCCGTTTCGGCTGCGCCGGACGCCCGCTCCAGCCACAGCGCGGCCTCCACCATCGCGCCGCGCATCTTCAGGACGAACGCGAGGTTCAGCATGCCGGTGGTGTTGCCCGCTTCCGCCGACACCCGGAACCAGCGTTCGGCTTCCACCAGATCGCCGCGCTCTCCGCAGAGCGCGCCCAGACTCGCCATCGCCATCGTTTCCCCCGCTTCGGCGGCGCTGCGCCAGTGAGGTTCCGCCGCCGAGTCGTCACCGCGGTCGTGCAGCAGGTTCGCGAGGTTGTTGTGCGCGTGGGCCCGGGTGGCGGCGTCCGTGACCTCCAGTGCCCTGCGGTAGTACGTCTCGGCGCCGGACGCGTCCCCCTTCTGGCGCAGGAGGACACCGAGGTTCAGCAGCGACTCGTGGTGACCGCCGGCCACCGCACGGCGGAAGTAGTCCTCCGCGCCGCCCAGTTGACCCCGCGTGCGGAGGTGCTCCGCGTACAGGTGCGCCGCCGGGGCGCTGCCCGCGTCGGCGGCCTTCCGGAAGGAAGCCTCGGCCCGCGCCATGCCGAAGCGATTCCTCACCACCTCGGCGACGTACAGCATCGCCTCCGGGTCGCCCTCACCGGCGGCGCGCTCGAACCACGCCTGGGCAGCGGCGAGATCGTCCCTGTGGGCGGCCCGGGAACCGAGGTACTTCGCCGTCTCGGCGCTGACCGGGCGCGGGGTCCCGGGCGGGATTGCGTCCTCGGCCCCCTCGCCGACCGTGCCGCCGCAGAGCTCGCGCAACTCGTCCCGGATCCGCCTCGCGCGCCCCAACTGCTCGGCGGGGACCGGATCCGCGTCGTACGGGGCCGGGGAACCGGCGGTGGCAGCAGGGGAACCCTGATGCGTGGGGCCCGCCCCGGACAGGCCCTGCGCGGCCCCTCGGTGGACCTGCTCGGCCACCACGCACCACGCGTCGGCGAGTTCGACGTCCCCCTCGGCGACCCGCGTCATCAGCAGCATCGGAATGATCTGCGGGGAGTCGGTCGTCGGGTGCGGTTCGAGCTCGTCGCGCAGCCGCGCCCAGGCGAACGGCGCGTGCCCCGCCCGCGCCACCTGGCGTTCCTTGGCGGTCGGCGACGGGGCGAGCGCAGGATCCGGCACGCCCGGCGGGAGCGCCTTCGCGTCGAAGGGAACGGTACGCCGTGTCCACACCTGGAGCAGGGCGATACGCATGCTGAGCGCCCCGAACTTGGCCTCGCCCGAATGGAGCCGGGACATCGCCCCGTGCTCGTCGCCACGCTCGACCTCAAGAGTCACCAGCGCCGCGAGGCCGACGGGATCGCCCGCCGCGGCGGCCCGCGCCAGCCAGCGGTGTGCTTCCTCGTGCCTGCCCTGAAGCGCGATCCCGAGCCCGTACACGGTCATGCCCCTGGCGAGGCCCGCCTCGGCCGCTTGGCGGGCGCGGCGCTCGCTGACCGGCTTGTCGTCCCGGTATGCCATCTCGATGGCCATGCGGAGCCGGATACCGATACGAGAGGTGCGGCCGGGCATATGAACCCCCGTCGTCCGTCTGCCGGTTGAGCCTCATGGTAGGCGTCACCCGCCGCTGTGCACATGGCCCGCCCAGTGGGAGGGGGCGAGCGGATGCGTGTCGCGCGCGGAGACGACCGTGTCGTGCAGGGCCAGGGCCGGGTCGGTGGACCACAGCGGGTGGCCGTAGAAGGCGCGGACGCGCATCAGCGACTCGGTGTCGTCGACGGGCCAGAGAGTGCCGACCACATGACGGTAGCCCGCCATCTGCACGGCACTCGTCAGGTGGAGAGCCTCGTCGGGCAGGTGCAGTCCGGCATGGGCGGTCGCGCAGGCGGACAGGTACGCCAGATGGGCGCCGGGCAGATCCAGCGCGGCGACGTCGGCGACCGTCAGCGGTCCGTCGGCGGCGAGCAGACGCCCTGCGGAGGGCGCGAGCGGGTCGGCCACACCGTGGCCGCTGAAGTGGAACGTGGCCGGGTGCGCGCGGAGCCCTTCCTCCAGGGCGTCGCGGTGCGCGGCCCCGCCCAGCAGCAGGCGGCCTTCGGGGAAGAGCCGCGCGACGTACCGGGCCTCTTCGTCGGCGCGGTGCAGATAGCGGTAGCCGGGCGCCGCCGGCACGGCGGCGATCAGCGCCGACGAGGGCGGCGGCGCGTGCCGTCGCGGCCGGCGGGCGTGGGCCAGGACGGCGACGGTGGGCGCGTACGAACTGATGACGGCGTCCAGTACGCCGGGCCGGCCCGGCGGCTGCGCCGCGTGCAGCGGCAGCACGGCCAGGGGGCCGGTCGGCACCCACCACACACGTTCGGCCGGCCCCAGGGCGTCGAGCACGGGGGAGACGACCGCGTCCCACAGCCAGGCCAGCACGTCACTGATGCGCGTCTGCTGGACGGGGTGCGCCAACAGGTCGGTGCCGGGGTCCGCGAGGAGGGACAGCGCCGACCGCAGAGCGGCGGAGTGCGACGAGGCCGCGTCCGGGGTGAGTAGGGGCAGCGGGAGCACGCGGAGGCCCCCGCCCGTACGCGCGGGGGTGAGCAGGAAGGCCGCGGAGCCGTAGTGGCTGACATTGACCACGACGACGGGCCCGCGGCTTCCCTGTTCGAGAAGCTCGTCGAGCGGCGGTGGCCGCCAGAAGTCGGGGAGCAGGACGCGGATCTCGGCGAGCAGCTCCTCCCACTCGCGGGCGCGGACGTGCCGCAGATCCCCTTCCGCGCCGGGCCCGCCCCGGTCGAAGAAGGCCTGCAGAGCGGTGAGGCGGTCGGCCAACGCGGCGTCCAGGGAACGGAGTTCGGCGAGGTCGCCACGGTTGTGCACCCCCTGGGCGAGCAGCACCCCACGCCCCATCTCCAGCAGACGGAGCGCTCTCCCCGGGTCCCCGGCGCGCCACGCGCAGGCAGCCGCGTCACTCGCGAGTGAGGTCGTACTCGCGAGGCTGAACTCGGCATCGGAGAGCGCGAGTTGGGGGCGGGCGAGCCGGGGCAGCAGCTCCACGGCGAGCGCGTAGGCGTCGGCGGCCTCGTGAGGGGATTCAAGAGCCATGGCCGCGGTACCCCGGAACATGGCCGCGGCGAGCCGTACCCAGGTGTCGGCGGTGCTCTGCAGGGAGGCGGCGCGGTGCAGGACGAGGGCCTCGGGCATGTGCCGGTGGTCGCGCTCCCGGACGGAGAGCTCCATCAGCACCCTGCCCAACTGGTAGCGGCACTTGGCGAGGAGCGGGTGCCCCTCGGGCAGCGCGGCGAGAGTACGGCGCAACTCGCGCGCGGCCGTGACGTACTCCGCGGGTGTCGCGTTCGCGCTCGCGAGGGCGCCCGCACGGCCGGCCTGCGCGAGGGCCGCCGTCTCGGGAGTACCGGCGTGGTCGGCGGCGGCGGTGAACGCGGCCATGCGTTCGGCCCGGGCCCGCGCCACGTCCGCGGGGGACGGGAGGAACGTCACCGCCTCGGCCAGCGCCTCCCCGAGCGCGTTTCCCAGCCCCAGCTGGAACACGGCGAAACCGGCTGTCCCGGCATCGCTGCGCGCGACCGCCGTACGGTGCGCGCGCAGTGCGTGGGTCAGGTCGGCGCTCTCTCCCAGACGCTGGTGACGCAGCCGCAGCGCGAGCCCCAGGTTGTGGTGGTGTCCCGCCTTTGCCTCCGGCTCCGTACCGGCGTCCGCGTCTCCGGCGTCCGCGGCCGACCGGCAGTGGCGTACCGCTGCCTCCAGATCGGAGAGTTCCCCCGCGTACTCGTAGCGCACGCGCAGAGCGACACCGAGTGTGCTGTGAACCGCCGTGCGGTACGGATGGCCGGGACCCGCCAGTGCCAGCGCCTCGCGGAGCTTGGAGACACAGGTGTGCAGGTGGGCGGGGTCCCCGGTGCGCTCGAAGCGCAGCCGCAGCGCGACACCCCACAACTGTAGTGGGCCCGCGCGCAGATGGGGCAGCGCCTCGGGCACCGCGTCGAGGGCCTCCTCGCACACGGCGCACGCCCGAGCCGCGGCTCCGCCGTCGTCCACGGCCGCCGCGACGGCTCGCGCGGCGTCCTCGGTGAGTGTCTCCGCCCGCCGTACCGCGACGGTCAACCGCTCGGCGTCCGGCCCCTCTTCATCGGCGGGCTCATCGGCCCATCCGGCCCGCTCCATGAACCGGACCAGTGCGTCCACGACCGACTGCTCGCGCTCCGCCGCGGCTTCGTCGTCCTGGAGGAGACAGGCGAGAGCCCGCGCCCGGTACAGGCCATGGAGCAGCCGGACCGCCTCCGGGTCGCGGTCCGGTCGCGGTAACGCCCGCTGGAGCTGAGCGGCTTGCCGCGTCACCACCGCGTCCAGCACGGCCGTCACGTCCTGGCTCATCATGAAGCGCCGCAGCCGCGCGTGCAGCGCGCCGACGAGCGTGTCACGCAGGTGCGCGGGCTCCCCGGGTATCGACACACCGCCCCCTCGTCCCCGTCAACACCGCGGATACCGCTGACTGCCCGTCAACTCGTCGTTACTGTGGGGCGACTGCTTCCTACCGGGGACGAGGTGACACGCGACCGTGGCCAGTGCACCGGACCGGGCGGCCCTTGCCTGGATATGTCAACGCTACGAGCAGATACGCCAGTTGGGTAGGCAGGGCGGGGTGGGTGACGCACTGGACGCCGCGCTCGGGGCCCTGGCCCGGCCGGACGGGGAACTGCCGGTCCTGCTGGACCGCGTCGAAGAACTGCTGCGCCACTGCGGCTGGGGCGGCAGCCTGCGCGGGGACACCGGTGGCGTGCCGGCTCTGATCGGCCCGGGTGAGCCGCTGGTGGAGGCGTACGTGTGCCCGACGGCGCACTGCGCACGCGCCGATTTCGTGGCGCGGCCACCGGTGTGCTCCTTCACCGGAAGGGCGCTGACGCTGAAGCGGTACGGGGGGTACGGCGACGGGTACGGGGCTGGATCGCCGTGACGGCGTTCCTGGCCGCTCTCGGCGGCAGGCTCGCCGACAAGTGGGTGTCGCTGCTGGTGCTGCCCGGGTTCCTCTTCATGACGCTGGTCGCCGTCGCCGGGCAGCTCGGCCACGCCCATGCCCTGGACACCGCACGTCTGGTGCACCGTCTGGACACGCTGGCCGCCGAGCCCGCCGCACGCACGCCCGGCACGGTCGCCCTCGTACTGGCGCTCGTACTCGCGGCCTCCGCCGGCGCGGGACTGCTCGCCGCGACGGTGGCGGGCTGGGTGGAGCGATGGTGGCTGGGGGACTGGCCGTTCGCCACCCGCATCGGTGAGCGGCTGAGCCGGCGGCGTCGCGCGAAGTGGGAGCGGGCCGACCGTCTGTGCGCACAGGAGCGGCAACGCCTCGTCGGGGCGGCGGAGTCGGCCGAGGCGCGGACCCGGGAATCGGCGACGGCGCTGGGGCCCGGGCCCGCGGCCGCCGCCGATGCTCCCGGGCACCCCGCCGAGCCCGCCTCCGCCGACCTCCTGCCACTGACCAGGCTGTACGAGGCCCGCAACCGCATTGCCCTCACCCGCCCCGCGCACCCCACCTGGATGGCGGACCGCATGGCCGCCGCGGAGTCCCGCCTCCGCAGGGCCTATGCCGTGGACCTTCCCACCGCCTGGCCCCGGCTGTGGCTGCTGCTGCCGGACGTGCCGCGCGACGACCTCCGCTCGGCCCGCGCCGAACTCACGACGGCGGCGCGCCGTGCCGCCTGGGGTGTGCTCTGCCTGGTCCTCGCCGTGTGGTGGTGGCCGGCCGCGGCCGTGGCGCTGGTGATGACGGGCTCCGCCCGGCGGAGCGGGCGCCAGTCGGCGGACGCCTTCGCCGCGCTCGTCGAGTCCGCCATGGATGTGTACGGACGGGAACTGGCGCGGGCGCTCGGCCTGTCGGACGAGGCGGAATTCTCACGGGCGACGGGGGTTCGTATCACGCGGATCACCCGCAAGGGCGAGTGAGGGGGCGTCGTTCTCTGTCCTCAATCGCCGGACGGGCTCAAGTCGGTTCCCGACGCGACCGGTTGTGTCCTCAATCGCCGGACGGGCTGGAGAGTGGCCGGCCTGGTGGGGCCCTCAATCGCCGGGCGGGCTTGAAAACCGGCAGCCACCCTCACCCCGGCGTGAGGCGGAACGCGTCCAGCGCCAGGGTCATTTCGATCAGGTCGCGGGGGCGGGACAGTGAGCGCGACGTCAGTTGCTCCAGGCGGCGCAGCCGGTTGAAGACCGTGTTGCGGTGGCAGTACAGACGCGTCGCCGCGCGCCCCGCCGAACCCCCGTACTCCAGCCACGCGTCCAGCGTCTCCAGCAGCACCGCGCGGTCCGCCGGGTCCAGGTCCAGCAGCGGGCCGAACACGTCGGCGATCAGACGGGCCGCCAGTTCCGGCTGGCTGACCACCAGGGCCGTCGGGAGGCGCTCGTCCAGGCGGACGATGCGCTGCGCGTCCGGCGGGAGCGTACGCAGCGCCGTCTCGGCCAGCCGGCGCGCCTGCCCCAGCCCGGACAGGCTGTCCACCACCGGGCTGACACCGCCCGGCCCCTGGCAGGGCCGCACCAGCTCCGCCGTCAGCTCCGTGAGCCCCGTCTCCCCCTCGAACGCGACCACCGCGATCTCGCAGTCCGTCCGCATCCGCCAGAAGAAGCGCATCCCCTCCGCCACGGCCACCCGCCGGAACGGCTCCCGCCCCTCCCGTCGCTCCACCCGGACGACCACCACCGCGTAACGCCCCTGCTCCGGCAGGTCGAGACCGGCCGCCGCCCGCGCCGCGAGGCCGGGGGTCGAGCGGCCCTCCAGCAGCGCGTCGAGCAGGGCCTGCACCCGCTCGTCGCTGCGCCGTCGCATCGACTGCTCCGTACTGCGGTACGCCTCCGCGACCGTCGTCGCCTGCCGGTCGACGCCCGCCCACATGTGGGACGCCGTGTGCACGAGCAGCGGTACGTCGTCGGGGTCCTCCTCGCTGACGATGCGCAGCAGTTCGTCCCACACCAGATAGCCGGCGTGCCGGTAGGCGTGCAGTAAGAGGTCGAGCGCCAGCCCCTGCTCCGCCCGCCGCCGGCCCAGTTGTTCCGCGTACGCCAGATCGCGGCGCGGCGCCGTACGCGGCGCGGCGATCGCCTCGATCCCGTACCGCATCGCCTCGTTGATCTGCCGCCAGTGCTCGTCACGCGGCACCGCCGCGTCGAACTGCGAGGAGTGGAGCGTGAGTTCGTCCAACAACTGGTCCGTCAGCGCCGGTACGCGCTCCAGCAGCATCCGGGACGCGGTCACCAGGACCGACCACTCACGTTCCGTGCGCGCTCTGCGGCCACCCATGGCTGGTGAGGATGCCACCGGCAGGCGCGCCGCGACAGACCTTGTGCGCGTGCACAATCCGGCCGCCGCACCGCTGGTCATCGGCAGCGATTCGGCTCACCGCCGTGGACGGTGCCCCGTCCCGGTGCTGAGGTGTGCCTCCACGGCATGTCAGGACATCCGAACCGGACATCTGAACCGTACGTCCGAACCGCACATCCGGATCATCGGCATCCGAACAACGCCCGGCGCAACGCAGAGGAGAATGCATGGCCGCGCTCGAAGTGCGTGCCCTGTCCGTCGGTTACGGCCCGGTGCGCGCCCTGCACGAGGTGTCCCTCGACGTACCGTCCGGCGGGATCACCGCGGTGCTCGGCGGCAACGGCGCGGGCAAGTCCACGCTGTTGAGGGCCATTTCGCAGACCCTCGGCTTCCACCGGGGTACGGCGGGCGGCGGCACCGTCCACTTCGACGGCCGGCCCCTCGGCGGACTGAGCGCCGCCGGTGTCGTCGCGGCCGGTGTCGTCCAAGTCCCCGAAGGGCGGCAGGTGTTCGCCCGTATGACGGTCGCCGACAACCTCCGGGCCGGCGCACTCGGCGCGCCCGGCGGTCGCAAGCGGTACGCGGCGTCCCTCGCCGAGGTGCACGAACTCTTTCCCGTACTCGCGGACCGCGCGGGCCAGCGCGCCGGACTCCTCTCCGGCGGCGAACAGCAGATGCTCGCACTCGGCCGGGGTCTGATGGCCCGCCCCCGGCTGCTCCTCCTGGACGAGCCCTCTCTCGGGCTCGCCCCTCTCATGGCCGCCCGCATCGGCGAGACGATCCAGCAGATCAACGCCAGGGGCACAGCGGTCCTGCTGGTCGAGCAGAACGCGGCCATGGCGCTGCGGCTGGCGTCGCGCGCGTACGTCATGGAGGTCGGCGAGGTCACGCTCGAAGGGGACGCGGCCGAGCTGGCCTCCTCCGACGAGGTGCGCCGCCGCTACCTCGGAGTCGTCGACGAGACGGCCGCCGAGGACGCGGGCCGGGCCCAGGCCTCCGCGCCGGTGCTGCGGAGGTGGAGCGCGTGACGGACCCCAAGAGGAAGAGGCCGGCCGTCCCGGCGGCCCGTACGTCGGCCGGACATCCCGAACGGACGGTCGGGCACACCGGCGGGCCCGCCACCGGATCCGCCCTCCACACCCCGCCGGCGCTCACCGTCACCGACGTGACCGTCCGGTTCGCCGGACTCACCGCGCTCGACTCGGTCTCCTTCACCGTCGAACCCGGCAGCGTCCACGCCGTCATCGGCCCCAACGGGGCGGGCAAGTCGACCTGCTTCAACGTCCTGTCCGGCGTCTACCGTGCCACCTCCGGCAGCGTCCGACTCGGCGCGACCGAACTCACCGGGCTCGCCCCGCACCGTGTCGCCGCGCTGGGTGTCGCCCGCACCTTCCAGAACCTCGCGCTCCCGCCGCACGCGACCGTCGCGGACAGCATGCTGCTCGGCCGCCACCGCCTCACCCGCGCCGGCTTCGTCGCCACCGGGCTCCGGCTGCCGTCCGCCGCCCGCGAGGCCCGCGAACACCGGGCCAGGGTGGGCGAGATCGCCGAGTTCGTGGGGCTGGCCGACGATCTTCAGCGGCCGGCGGGGGCACTCCCGTACGGCAAACAGAAGCTCGTCGAGCTGGGCCGCGCCCTGTGCATGGAGCCCACGGTGCTGCTCCTGGACGAACCCGTCGCCGGGATGACGGCCGACGAACGGCGCCGTACGGCGGCCGTCGTGGCCGGCGTACGCGACAGCCTCGGCATCTCGATCGTGCTGGTCGAACACGACATGGGGGTGGTGATGCGGCTCGCCGACGCCGTGACCGTACTCGACTTCGGACGCCGGATCGCCGGCGGGACACCCGCCCAGGTCCAGAGCGATCCGGCCGTCGTCCGCGCCTACCTCGGCGAGAGCGCCGACGCCGCCGACACCACCGACGCCGACACCACCACCGACACCGACGCCGCCGAGCGAGCCGACCGTACCCACCCCGACGCCAACGAGGAGGCCACGTCATGACCACCTTCGTCGAACTCCTCCTCGGCGGACTCTCCATGGGCTCCGTCTACGCCCTCATCGCCCTCGGCTTCGTCGTCATCTTCAAGGCCACCGAAGTCGTCAACTTCGCCCACGCCTCGCTCCTCCTCGCGGGCGGCTACGTCACCGCCGTACTCCACGACGACATCGGCTTCTGGCCGGCGCTCGCCGTCGGCATCGCGGGCGCCGCCGTCGTCGGCTCGGCCGTCGAGTACACCGTCATGCGCCGCTACCGGGGCGCCGACCACAGCGTCCTCGCCATCGTCACCATCGGCGTCGACATCCTCCTCACCACCGAACTCACCCGCCGCATCGGTACCGACGTCCTGGCGCTCGGCGACCCGTGGGGCGACGAACTCCTCACCGTCGGGGGCGTCACCATCGCCCAGACCCGGGTCGCGGCCTTCGTCGCGGCGGCGCTGCTGATCACCGCGTTCCTGCTCGCCTTCCGCTACACGACCTGGGGCGTCGCGATGCGCGCGGCGGCGGAGAACCCGCAGACCGCCGCGCTCATGGGCGTACGCCTCGGCCGGGTCTCGCTCTCCGCCTGGGCGGTCGCGGGCTCGCTCGCCGCCGTCGCCGCGCTCTTCCTCACGGTCTTCCCTACCCCCGGTCTCGAACGCGCCACCTCCCTCGCCGCGCTCAAGGCCTTCCCCGCCGCGATACTCGGCGGCCTCGACTCCACGACCGGAGCGCTCGCCGGGGGCCTCATCGTCGGCGTCACCGAGTCCTTCGCCACCGGCTACCAGAGCGATCTGACCTTCCTCGGACGCGGCTTCGGCGACCTCGCGCCGTATCTGGTGATGGTCGCGGTGCTGCTCGTCCGGCCCGCCGGGCTCTTCGGTACGAAGGAGCTGGCCCGTGTCTGACACGACCCACGCACCCACCAAGGCCCCACCGCACCGCGACCCGCGCGCCTACCTCTGGCTCGCCGGCTCCCTCCTGCTCCTCGCCCTGCCCTTCTACCTCGACCGCTTCTGGCTCCAGGCCGGGCTCTTCGCGATGGCCGCCGCCATCGGCGCCATCGGCCTCAATCTGCTCACCGGCGCCACCGGACAGCTCTCCATGGGCCACTCCTTCTTCCTCGCCGTCGGCGCCTACGGCTACTGCGTCCTCGCGGGCGAGAGCGGCGAGGAGAACGGCCGGCAGCTCACCGGGCTCGGCCTGCCGACCTGGCTCGCGGCACTGCTCGCCGTCCTCCTCGCGGGCGCGGCGGGCGGCCTCTTCAGCCCCATCGCCGGCCGGCTGCGCGGCGCCTATCTCGGCATCGCGACCCTGGCGCTGATCTTCATCGGGCAGCATGTGCTCTTCAACGCGGGAGGTCTGACCGGCGGGTTCAACGGCCGCGACGTCCCCGTGCTCTCCCTCTTCGGCTTCGCCTTCGACGACACCGAGGTCGTGATCGCCGCCGTCCCCTTCGGGGCGTCGGAGAAGCTCTGGTACGCGGGCCTGTTCGCCCTCCTCGTCGGCGGGCTCTTCGCACGCGGGGTGCTGCGCGGCAGGCCCGGCCGGGCCATGAACGCGATCCGTGACCACCGCATCGCCGCCGGTGTGATGGGCGTGCCGGTCGCCCGCTACCGGGCCGCCGTGTTCGTCCTGTCGTCCATGTACGCGGGCCTGGCCGGCGTACTGATCGCGCTGATCTTCCAGCGGACCGTGCCCGACTACTTCGGCATGATCCTCGCCCTCGAATATCTCGCCATGATCGTCATCGGCGGTCTGGGCACGGTCGCCGGAGCCGTCGTCGGCGCGGCTTTCGTGGCCCTGCTGCCGCAGATCCTCACCCATTACAGCGACTCGCTCCCGCTGGTCGCCGACCCGGGCTCGGGCGGCGTCACACCGGGCGAGGCGTCCCGCTATCTGTACGGCGCCGCGATCGTCGCGGTGGTGCTCTTCCTGCCCGGCGGACTCACCCGCCTGTCAGTTCCGAAGGTTCGACGGTTCTCACGGGAGAAGTCATGAAGCGACGCGCACGTCATTCGAACGCACCGAGGGCCGGCGCGGCGCTGCTGGTCGTCCTGGCCCTCGCGCTGGCCGGGTGCAGCGGCAAGGCCACCGAGGGCGACGACAAGGCCACCGACGGAGCCGCCGGGGGCGTGAAGACCGGGCAGGGCGTCAGCGACAAGACGATCTCGCTCGGTGTGCTCACCGACATGACCGGGGTCTACGCCTCGCTCGGCAAGAGCGTCACCCAGGCCCAGCAGCTCTGGGCGGACCAGACGAACAAGGCGGGCGGTATCTGCGGCCGTACGATCGAGCTGACCGTACGCGACCACGGATACGACCCGCAGAAGGCCGTCGCCGCCTACACGGAGCTGGAGCCGGACGTCCTCGGCTTCGCCCAGTTCATCGGCTCGCCGTTCGTCGCCGCCGTCGAGAAGCGGATCGACGGGCAGGACAAGGGCCTCGTCCTGCCGCAGGCGTGGTCGGCCAATCTGCTCGGCAGCCCGTACATACGGGTCGTCGGCGCCACGTACGACATCGAGACCATCAACGCCATCGACTACCTCCTCGCCCAGAAGCGCATCACCAAGGGCGACAAGATCGGTCATGTCTACTTCGAGGGCGACTACGGCGAGAACGCGCTCGTCGGCTCCGAGTACGCGGCGGAGCAGGCGGGTCTCACGGTCGTCGAGCAGAAGATCAAGCCCACCGACAACGACATGTCCGCGCAGGTCGCCGCGCTCAAGAAGGCGGGGGTCAAGGCCGTCGTGATCAGCGCCGGACCGCGCCAGGCGGCCTCCCTGGTGGGTGTGGCGGCGGCGGGCGGATTCAACGTGCCGGTCGTCGGCAACAACTCGGCGTTCGCGCCCCAGCTGCTCGCCACGGCGGCGGGCCCGGCGCTGATGAAGGACTACTACATCGCCTCCTCCACCCTGCCCATCGGCTCGGACGAGCCAGCGCCGAAGAAGCTCGCCACCGAGTACGCCGCCGCCTACCCGGACGACGGCCTCGACAACGGCGTCGTGTCCGGCTGGACGGCGGCGACGCTCTACGGCGAGCTGCTGAAGACGGCCTGCGAGAAGAAGGACCTCACCAGGGCGGGCATCGACAAGGCGCTCCTCGGGCTCGACGCGTTCTCCACCGGCTTCGGGATCACGCACGACTTCTCGGACCCGGCGGCGCCCTCCACCCGGCAGTCCGTGATCATGAAGCCGGACTCGAAGGTGCCCGGCGGTCTGAAGGTCGTCCAGGAGGCGCAGGTCGCGAAGCCCGCGGAGTCGTTCACCTTCGGCGGGTAACGGGTCACCGGTACGGACAGGGAAGGGCCCGGACGCCTCAGGCGTCCGGGCCCTTCCCTGTACCGATGTCCGCTACGGATGCTGCGCGGCCCGCGCCTCGCGGCGGTTGTCACGGAACGTGTTCACCCGTCGCGCCGTGGCGAAGAGCGGGATCACCGCGCCCGTCACCACCTGGAGCGCACAGCCCGTCTGGAGCAGGAGCTGCCCGCCCGGTGCGTCGAACGCCCAGGCCGCCAGGAGCCCCATCGCGGCCACGATCCAGCTCAGCATCGCCACCGCGAGGACACCCCGCGGCTTCGGATACTCGACCCGGCTCACCATCAGCCACGCCACACCGATGATGGCGAGCAGCGTCGGTACGAAGGGGAGCTCAAGCAGCACGATGGAGACGACCGTCAGCGCGCCGAAGGGGCTCGGCATGCCCTGGAACATGCCGTCCTTCAGCGTCACGCAGGAGAATCTCGCGAGCCGCAGGACCACCGCCAGCAGCACCACGATCGCCGCCAGCGCCGAGACCCGCTGATGCGCGTCGTCGGCGACCATGCCGTACACGAGCACGAAGTACGCGGGCGCCAGACCGAAGCTGATCAGGTCGGAGAGGTTGTCCAGCTCCGCGCCCATCGGCGAGCTGCGCAGCTTGCGCGCCACGAGTCCGTCGAAGAGGTCGAAGACCGCCGCGCAGAGCATGAGGATCACGGCGGTGGCCGCGGAGTGCCGGGCCATGCCGGTCTCTTCGCTGCCCGTGAGGTGCGGGATCAGGATGCCGGTGGTGGTGAAGTAGACGGCCATGAAGCCGCAGGTCGCGTTGCCGAGAGTGAGGGTGTCGGCTATCGACAGCCGCATGGAGAGCGGCATGTCTTCGGCTTCGTCCTCCTCCTCGGCCTCGGCGACCCAGCCGGCCGGTGTGTCGGGATCAATCACGGTCAATTCGAGTCACCCCTGCGGTCGTCGTCTGGCCGACCTCGACGGCTACCTCGACACCTTCCGGAAGGTAGATGTCGACGCGTGAGCCGAAACGGATCAGTCCGATGCGCTCGCCTTGCTCCAGTTTGGTCCCCTGCGGTACGTAGGGCACGATGCGCCGGGCGACGGCGCCGGCGATCTGCACCATCTCGATGTCGCCGAGTTCGGTGTCGAAGTGCCAGACGACGCGCTCGTTGTTCTCGCTCTCCTTGTTGAAAGCGGGAACGAAACCGCCGGGGATGTGCTCCACGGACGTCACCGTGCCCGCGAGGGGGGCACGGTTCACATGCACGTTCAGCGGGCTCATGAAGATCGCGACGCGGGTGCGCCCGTCCTTCCACGGCATGATGCTCTGCACCACTCCGTCGGCCGGCGAGATGACCCGGCCCTGTGTGATCTCTCGCTCGGGGTCGCGGAAGAACCACAGCATGCCTGCCGCGAGAGCGGTGGCGGGCACAGCGACGGCGGCGGCGCGCCTCGATCGGCGCGCACGGACCAGGCTGAGTGCTGCGGTGGCGACGGTCGGCAGAAGCCACGGCGATGCTCCGCGTGCGAGGCGGACGCTGCCGCGTGGTGCGGAGGTTTGGCTGTGGGGCATGGATGACCTTCGTAGCGGATGGAGCCGCTCGGGCAACGGGGGACGGCGGCTTTCCGTCGATGGTATCGGTTGCCGGGTGCAACTGGGCAATGCAGAAGCCGAGTCGGCGGCCGGAAGACGATGACGCGGTGTGATGTTGTGGGCGGTCAAATGGGATCAAAGGCCGTGATCAGCCTTGGAATCGGTACTCCTCCAGCAGTCGGCGACCGATGATCATTTTCTGAATCTCGGCGGTGCCTTCGCCGATCAGCAGCATCGGTGCCTCCCGGTAGAGACGCTCGATCTCGTACTCCTTGGAGAAGCCGTATCCACCGTGGATACGGAATGCGTCTTCCACGATTTCCTTGCAGTATTCCGACGCGAGGTACTTCGCCATCCCCGCCTCCAGGTCGTTTCGTTCCCCGGAGTCCTTTTTGCGTGCTGCGTTCACCATCATGGCATGGGCCGCCTCGACCTTGGTCGCCATTTCCGCCAGCTTGAACTGGATCGCCTGGTGCTGGGCGATCGGTTTGCCGAAGGTGTGGCGCTGCTGGGCGTAGGAGACGCCGAGTTCGAAGGCACGCTGCGCGACCCCGCAGCCACGCGCGGCGACGTTCACGCGACCCACCTCGACACCGTCCATCATTTGGTAAAACCCTTGTCCGGTGGTTCCGCCGAGGACCCGATTGGCCGGAATGCGCAGTCCGTCCATGATCAACTCGGTGGTGTCGACGCCCTTGTAGCCCATCTTGTCGATTTTGCCGGGGATGGTGAGACCGGGCCGTACCTCACCGAAGCCGGGCTCCTTCTCGACCAGGAACGTGGTCATCGACTTGTGGGGGGCCGTCCCCTGGGGGTGGCCTTCGTCACTGCGGCACAGAACGGCGACGAGCGTGGACGTGCCGCCGTTCGTCAGCCACATCTTCTGGCCGTCCAGCACGTACTCGTCGCCGTCCCGCACGCCCTTCGACGTGATCGCCGACACGTCGGAGCCGAGCCCCGGCTCGGACATCGAGAACGCGCCGCGCACCTCGCCGGCCGCCATGCGCGGCAGGAAGGTGTCCTTCTGCTCCTGGGTGCCGTGCTGCTTCAGCATGTACGCCACGATGAAATGCGTGTTGACGATGCCCGAGACGGACATCCAGCCGCGGGCGATCTCCTCCACGCAGAGCGCGTACGTGAGAAGGGACTCACCCAGTCCGCCGTACTCCTCGGGGATCATCAGCCCGAACAGGCCGAGTTCCTTCAGCCCTTCGACGATCCGGGTCGGGTACTCGTCGCGGTGCTCCAGCTCGTTGGCCACCGGCAGGATCTCTTTGTCGACGAAGTCCCTCACCGTGGAGAGGATCTCCCGCTGAATGTCGGTCAAATCCGCGGTCTGGGCGAGACGGCTCATGAGTCAGCTCTCCTGCGTGATCGGCTCGGGGCGGCCGGGCTGTTCGCCGCCGCGCTTGTCGATGTAGGTCGCGGTCGGCACCATCACCTTGCGGCGGAACACGCACACGACCGTGCCGTCCTGCTTGTAGCCCTTCGTCTCGACATATACGACTCCCCGGTCGTCCTTGGACCGTGACGGTGTCTTGTCCAGGACGGTCGTCTCGCCGTAAAGCGTGTCGCCGTGAAAGGTCGGCGCGATGTGCCGCAGCGACTCGACCTCCAGATTGGCGATGGCCTTTCCGGAGACGTCGGGCACCGACATACCGAGCAGCAGCGAGTAGATGTAATTGCCCACCACCACGTTCCTGCCGAAATCGGTGGTCTTCTGTGCGTAGTTGCCGTCGAGATGGAGCGGATGGTGGTTCATGGTGAGCAGACAGAACAGGTGGTCGTCGTACTCGGTGACGGTCTTTCCCGGCCAGTGCTTGTACACGGCCCCGACCTCGAACTCCTCAAAGGTGCGTCCGAATCGCATCGCTCACGCCTCCGGGGCTTCGAACTTCGAGGTCCGCCGCAGACCCGCGGCCCGGCCCTTGCCGGAGACGACCAGCGCCATCTTGCGGCTCGCCTCGTCGATCATCTCGTCGCCGAGCATCGCCGACCCCTTCTTGCCGCCCGCCTCGGACGTCGCGTGCTCGTACGCGTCGAGGATCAGCTCCGCGTGGTCGTAGTCCTCCTGCGACGGCGAGAAGATCTCGTTCGCGGCGTCGATCTGCCCGGGGTGCAGCACCCACTTGCCGTCGAAGCCCAGCGCGGCGGCGCGGCCCGCGACCTCACGGAACGCGTCCACGTCCCGGATCTGGAGGAACGGCCCGTCGATCGCCTGGAGATCGTGCGTACGGGCCGCCATCAGGATCCGCATCAGGATGTAGTGGTAGGCGTCCGCGCCGTAACCGGGCGGCTGCTGCCCGACCACCAGCGTCTTCATGTTGATCGACGCCATGAAGTCGGCGGGGCCGAACACGATGGTCTCCAGCCGCGGCGACGAGGCCGCGATCCCGTCCACGTTCACCAGGCCCTTGGCGTTCTCGATCTGCGCCTCGATACCGATCCTGCCGACCTCGAAGCCCATCGTCTTCTCGATCTGGGTCAGCAGCAGATCCAGCGCCACCACCTGCTGCGCGTCCTGGACCTTGGGCAGCATGAGGCAGTCCAGATTGTGGCCCGCGCCCTCCACGACCGTGACCACGTCGCGGTACGTCCAGTGCGTCGTCCAGTCGTTGACGCGTACGACCCGGGTCTTGCCCGTCCAGTCACCCTTGTTGAGCGCGTCCACGATCGTGTGCCGGGCGCCCTCCTTGGCGAGCGGGGCGCAGGCGTCCTCCAGATCGAGGAAGACCTGGTCGGCGGCCAGCCCCTGCGCCTTCTCCAGGAAACGCGGGTTCGAGCCGGGCACGGCCAGGCACGAGCGGCGGGGGCGGAGCCTGTTCGCGGGCGTCTCCGCCGCGGTGGACGTGGCCGACGTGGTCATGGGGAAACCTCCAGGGGGTCGAGCTTGTTCGCGTGACGGATCTCGTCGACGATACGGCCGATGATCTCGGTGATCCCGAAGTCCTTCGGGGTGAAGACGGCGGCCACTCCGGCGGTCCGCAGCGCCTCGGCGTCGGCGCCCGGGATGATCCCGCCGACGATCACCGGGATGTCCCCGGCCCCCGCCTCGCGCAGCCGGGCCAGCACGTCAGGGACCAGCGCGGCGTGCGAACCGGAGAGGATCGACAGGCCGACGCAGTGCACGTCCTCGGCGACGGCGGCGTTCACGATCTGTTCGGGCGTCAGCCTGATGCCCTGGTAGACCACCTCGAACCCGGCGTCCCGCGCGCGTACGGCGATCTGCTCGGCCCCGTTGGAGTGCCCGTCCAGCCCCGGCTTGCCCACCAGCAGCCGCAGCCGCCCCGCGCCCAGTTCGGCGGCCGTACGGGACACCTTCTCCCGTACGGCGGCGAGCGGCGTCCCCGCCTCCGCGGCGACCGCGACCGGCGCGCCGCCCACCCCGGTCGGCGCCCGGAACTCACCGAAGACGTCCCGCAGCGCCCAGGACCACTCACCGGTCGTCACGCCGGCCCGCGCGCACTCCACGGTCGCCGCCATCAGATTGCCGGTGCCGGCCGCGGTCCGCTTCAGGGCGGCCAGCGACTCGCTCACCCGCGTGTCGTCCCGGCCCGCCCGCCACTGGTTCAGCGCGGCGACCACCCGGGCCTCGTTCGCCGGATCGACCGTCATGATCGCGGTGTCCAGATCGGCGGTGAGCGGGTTGGGCTCGGTCGCCTCGAAGCAGTTGACGCCGACGATCTTCTCCTCGCCCGACTCGATACGGGCCCGGCGCTCGGCGTGCGACGAGACCAGCCGCGACTTCAGATAGCCGGACTCGACGGCCGCCATCACGCCGCCCATCTCCTCGATGCGCGCCATCTCCGCCAGCGAGTCCTCGACCAGGGACGACACCTTCGCCTCCACCACGTGCGACCCGGCGAAGATGTCCTCGTACTCCAACAGGTCGCTCTCCAGGGCGAGTACCTGCTGTATGCGCAGCGACCACTGCTGGTCCCAGGGCCGGGGGAGCCCCAACGCCTCGTTCCAGGCGGGGAGTTGTACGGCACGGGCACGGGCGTCCTTGGAGAGCGTGACGCCCAGCATCTCCAGCACGATGCGCTGGATGTTGTTCTCCGGCTGTGCCTCCGTCAGCCCCAGGGAGTTGACCTGGACGCCGTAACGGAAGCGCCGCTGCTTCTCGTCGCCCACGCCGTACCGCTCGCGGGTGACCTGGTCCCAGATGCGGCCGAAGGCGCGCATCTTGCACATCTCCTCGACGAAGCGGACCCCGGCGTTGACGAAGAACGAGATCCGCGCGACGACGTCACCGAACCGTTCGGCCGGCACCTGTCCGCTGTCGCGCACCGCGTCCAGCACGGCGACGGCCGTCGACAGCGCGTACGCGATCTCCTGGACCGGGGTCGCCCCCGCCTCCTGGAGGTGGTAGCTGCAGATGTTGATCGGGTTCCACCGGGGGATGTGCGCCACCGTGTACGTGATCATGTCGGTGGTCAGCCGGAGGGACGGCACCGGCGGGAAGACGTGCGTCCCGCGCGACAGGTACTCCTTCACGATGTCGTTCTGCGTCGTCCCCTGGAGCCGATCGCTGTCCGCGCCCTGCTCCTCGGCGACCACCTGATACAGCGCCAGCAGCCACATGGCGGTCGCGTTGATCGTCATCGACGTGTTCATCCGGTCCAGCGGGATGTCCTTGAACAGCCGCCGCATGTCGCCGAGATGGGACACGGGGACACCGACCCGGCCGACCTCGCCGCGCGCCAGGACGTGATCGGGGTCGTAACCCGTCTGTGTCGGCAGGTCGAAGGCGACGGAGAGACCGGTCTGGCCCTTGGCCAGGTTGTTCCGGTACAGCTCGTTGGACGCCTCGGCGGTCGAATGACCGGCGTACGTCCGCATCAGCCAGGGCCGGTCCTTCGCGCGCCCGCCGCCGGCGGCCTCCCGTTCCGCTTCCGGCATGTCACACGTCCCGGAAGCGGTTGATGGCGTCGATGTGCTGAGCACGGGTCGCCGGGTCGCTTACCCCCAGCCCCTCGCGGGGTGCCAGCGCGAGGACGCCGACCTTGCCCTGGTGCCGGTTGCTGTGCACGTCGTACGCGGCCTGGCCGGTCTCCTCCAGGGCGTACACCTTCGACAGCGTCGGGTGGATCTTTCCCTTGCCGACGAGCCGGTTGGCCTCCCACGCCTCGCGGTAGTTGGCGAAGTGCGAGCCCACGATCCGCTTCAGCGACATCCACAGATAGCGGTTGTCGTACTCGTGCGTGTAGCCGGACGTCGACGCGCAGGTGACGATCGTGCCGCCCTTGCGCGTGACGTAGACGCTGGCGCCGAAGGTCTCACGGCCCGGGTGCTCGAAGACGATGTCGACGTCCTCGCCGCCGGTGAGTTCACGGATGCGCTTGCCGAACCGCTTCCACTCACGCGGGTTCTGGTGGTGCGGATCCTCCCAGAACCGGTAGTCCTCGGCGGTCCGGTCGATGATCGCCTCCGCGCCCATGCGCCGGCAGATCTCGGCCTTGTGGTCGCTGGAGACCACACAGACCGGGTTGGCGCCGCCGGCGAGCGCGAACTGGGTCGCGTACGAGCCGAGTCCGCCGCTCGCGCCCCAGATCAGCACGTTGTCGCCCTGCTTCATGCCGGCGCCGTTGCGCGACACCAACTGGCGGTACGCGGTGGAGTTGACCAGACCGGGGGCCGCCGCCTCCTCCCAGGTCAGATGTTTGGCCTTGGGCATCAGCTGGTTGGACTTGACGAGCGCGATCTCCGCCAGGCCGCCGAAGTTCGTCTCGAAGCCCCAGATGCGCTGCTCCGGGTCGAGCATCGTGTCGTTGTGCCCGTCAGAACTCTCCAGCTCGACGGAGAGGCAGTGCGCGACGACCTCGTCGCCGGGCTGCCAGGTGTTCACCCCGGGGCCGGTGCGCAGCACGACCCCGGCCAGGTCGGAGCCGATGACGTGGTACGGCAGGTCGTGGCGCCTGGACAGCTCGCTGAGCTTGCCGTAGCGCTCCAGGAAGCCGAAGGTCGACATCGGCTCGAAGATCGAGGTCCAGACGGAGTTGTAGTTGACCGAGCTGGCCATCACGGCCACCAGGGCCTCGCCGGGCCCGAGTTCGGGCACCGGCACGTCGTCGACGTGGAGCGACTTGCGCGGGTCCTTCTCGCTCGATTCGAGACCCGCGAACATCTCGGTCTCGTCCTTGTGCACGGTCACCGCCCGGTAGGTCTCGGGCACGGGCAGTGCGGCGAAGTCGGCGGACGTGCTGTCCGGCGACTGGATGGCGTCCAGGATGTCCTTCACGATGTGGCCTCCGGCGAAGCGTGTTGCGGGAACGCTGAACAGGTCCCTGAGGGATGGGACGAGGGGTCGCGCTGTGCGCGTGGTGCGGTGGAGGTGTGCCGTCGGTTCGGCGCGTGGCGGTGCTCGGCGACGCCGGGTGGGCGCGTGGGATGCCTGTGACGCAGGCGTCCGGGCACACGGGCCGGGTGGCTCGCGGGGACAGTCGGCGTACGAGAGGTCTCGGTACGCCGGCCGCCCGGACATACACAACGTATGGCACGCCGTGTCGTTGGACAAGGCACTGCGTGCCAACAATTTCTCTCAAGTGTCATCCGGCCAACACGCATGAGCGCCATGGGATCACGCGGGGTGAGCGGTGGCGACTCAGCGTGCGGCGTGGAGCCGGGACCGTACCCATTTGTACGGGCGCTTCATGAGATGGCGCGGGCCCGCCCAGACGAGCGCCATCTGAAGCAACAGGAGGCAGGCGGCGGTCACGACCATGACCGCGGTCGAATCCCGCTCGGGAGCGGCAAGCGCGATGGCCAACAGGACGCCCGCGGCGAGCATCGGGACGACCAATTGAGACGCGACGGCCAGCAGATTGAGCCTTCCCCGCGCGATGCCGTGGCGCCAGTAGCGCCGGGCCGCCCAGGCCCCGACGACCATCAGCCCCAGCTGGGCACCCCAGAGCGCCGTCGGTCCGCCTCCGCCCACCACCGTGGCGGCCAGGCACCCGCCGGCCCACACAACGGTGGACGCCGGCAGGATCACCGTCCTGGCCCGGTCGCGGAGGGTGAGCAACTCCCGGGAGAGCGGGGGAGGAGGCGGAACGTCGGGTGGCGCGTCCCGTGCCCCCTGGGCCTCGATGAGGGGCCGTACGGCGTCGAAGAGCTCCGAGCCCAGCTCGCTCTCGCCGCTGTCGACGTAGAGCCTGGCCAGCATGAGCTGGCAGGTGGTCTCCTCCTTCGGTAACCGGTGCGCGCGCGCCAGCTCCAGGGCGTCACGCAGCAGGGGCGCCGCCGCGCGGGGCGCGGATGCCAGCAGCTCCGTATCCGCGCGGGCGCGAACCGCCACCACCGTGGCGCGCACATCGCCGGAGCGCACGGCGAACTCCTGCGCGGTGACACCGTGTATCCGGGCCGCGTCCCACTCCCCGCGATTCCCGGCGTCCTTCGCCAGCCGTCGGTGGGCCCGCGCCGCCCGTACCGGCTCGGTGGCCGACTCGGCGAGATCCGCGGCGTCCCGGTGGACCTGCCGGGCCTGGTCGGGGTGCCCGGCTTCCGTGAGGTGGTCACCCAGTGCGATACGCGAGTCCAGTTCCCTCTCGGTGTTCCCGTCCTGCCGCCACAGGGAGACCGCCTTCCGCCGCTGCCTGATCGCACCGATGAGGTCGCCCTTCATCGCGGCCGATTCGGCGTTGACGTCGTGCCAGTCCCGCGCCCGGACCGGGTGCCGGACGTTCACCAGGTTGGCGGCGTCGAAACACGTCATCTGATGGTCCCAGCAGGAGAGATCGCCGTAGCGGGCCGCCATCGTGCCCAGCAGCTCGATCTGCCGCGCGAACTTCCCTGCCCGCTGCGCGGAGGCCACCAGATCGCCCAGCAGGTGCAGCGACTCCACCAGTTGGGCGCGTTTCGTCAGGAACTCCAGCAGCGGGTCCCCGATCGCCGCCACGCGCTCGTGGGCGTCCGCCGCGACAGCCATGCCCACCGCCCCGGCGGCGGCTGCCGCGTGTTGTTCGAACCAGGGGCCGGGGTCCGCCGCGCCCGCCTCGTCCGCGTAGTGGTCCAGCAGCCGGCTCAGCGCCCCGGCGCGGGCCTCGTCCGTCTCCTCCGCGAGCCGGGCCCGCGCGTACAGCCTGGTCAGATCGTGAAAACGGAACTGCCCGGAGGTGCCACCGGGCAGCAGCAGATGGTCGTCGCGCAGCCGGTCCAGCGCCCGCCTCGTCCGCGCCGGAGACAGCCCGCTCAGCGCCGACGCCGACGCCGTGTCGAGCATCCGGCCCGGATGCAGTCCGAGCATCCGCAGGAGCCGGGCCGTCGGCTCGTCGAGCTTGCGGTAGCTGAGATCGAAGGTGGCGTCCAGCCCCAGTTCACCGAGCCGGTCGCGCTGCGGACGCAGCGCGCTCAGCAGGGGGGCCGCGTCGTGCTCCTCCCGGTCCAGGCGCGCCCGTACGACGCCGAGCGCGAGGGGCAGATGGCCGCACAGCGCGGCGAGTTCGTCCAGTTCACCGTTGTCGCCGGCGTCGTCGGCCGCACCCAGCAGCGCCCGTGAGTCCCGCGCGGTCAGGACATGCAGCGGAAGTACGGCCAGGTCCCGCGCCTCCGGCCGCGTCCGCGCGGTGACCAGCAGCCGGTGCCGTGGGTCGGCCGGCAGCAGCGGCGTGAACTGGGTCTCGTCCGCGGCGTTGTCGAGCAGGATCAGCACCGCCCCCCGCTCGTCCCCGTGGGTCTTCAGCTGGGACCGGAAGAGCGCTTCGAGACCGATGCGGTGCGGCGGGAGTTCGCCGCCGGGGACACCCAGCATGCGCAGAAAGGCGCTGAGCAGTTCCTCGGGTCCCGGCCGGCGTTCCGCCGGGAGGGTGCCCGCGTCCGCGTACAGCACACCGCCCGGGAACCAGCCCCGTTCCAGGGCCCGATGGGCGGTGTCCAGCGCCAGCGACGTCTTGCCCACACCGCCCTGACCCGTGACCACGACACCGAGCGGGTCGGTGGAGGAGCGGT
>NZ_JAAPBF010000092.1 GCF_022695985.1 Streptomyces sp. NP-1717
CGGGGGATCAGGGACGGGGTGGCGACCTGTCGAGCGGCGACGCGCTCGCCGCCCAGGACGTCGTACATCGCCCGCGCCACCTCGGCGCCGAACGCGTGGATGTCGTGGCTCATCGCGGAGAGCGACGGGTGGGTGAGCCGGCAGAGCTGGGAGTCGTCCCAGGCCAGCAGCGACACGTCCGCCGGGACCCGGAGCCCCATCTCGGCGGCGACGGCGAGCCCGGCGACGGCCATCAGGTCGTTGTCGTACACGATCGCCGTGGGGCGCGGCGCGGAGGCGAGCAGCGAGCGGGTGGCGCGGGCGCCTTCGTCGCCGGAGTAGTCGGTGACGCGCCGGTGCCCGTCCGGCAGGCCCAGTTCGGTCAGGGCGGCCGTGAACGCCTCGGTGCGCAGGGCGCTGTGGCCCAGCTCGGCCGGTCCGCCGACGTGGGCGACGGAGCGGTGGCCGAGGGCGGCGAGATAGCGGACGGCCTCCGTGACGGCCGTACCGTCGTCCGTCCACAGGGCGGTGAACGGCCCGGTGAGCGAGGGGTGGCCGACGGCGACCACCGGCATGCCGAGCTTGGCGAGGGCGGGGACGCGCGGGTCGTCGCGCTGGAGGTCGACCAGGACGGACCCGGCGATCCGGCCCGATCTCCACCAGTGGCGCTGAAGCTCGATCTCCTCGTCCAGGTCCCGTACCAGGCGCAGCAGCAGGGCCCCGGCGCGGTCGGTCAGCACACCGCCGATACCGGAGATGAAGTCCATGTAGAAGGGTTCCAGGCCGAGTTGGCGGGCCGGTCGGCGGATCGCGAGTCCTACGGTGCCCGTGCCGGCGCCGCCGGTACCGCGCGCCCGCGCCGAGCGGTTGGGCTCCCAGCCCATCACCTCGGCGGTCCGGAGGATGTGCGCGCGCGTGGTCTCGGAGACACCGGGCTTGTTGTTGAAGGCGAGCGAGACGGCGGCGCGCGAGACGCCCGCGCGGGCGGCGACGTCCCGGATGGTCAGCCGTTGCCCGGCGGCGCTCACGCCGGCTCCACCGTGAACAGCGCGGCGCGTACGGCGTCGGGCGAGCCGTCGCCGTCCCAGCCGCGCACCCGGATGGTGACGCTCTCGCCCGGCAGCAGCGTCAGCGGCCCCTGGTCGGCTACGGCCGTGGGCCCGAGCCGGTCTGCCTGGAGCAGCAGATCACGCAGGAGCGTCCGGGCGGTGACGATAACGTCCACGGCATCGGCCTCGTCGCCGCGGCGGACCGTCTCGACGTCGTAGCGCGGGGCGGGGTAGGCGAAGGAGTGGTCGCGTACGGGGAAGTGCAGCGCCCGCAGCTCGCCCGCGTCGGCGACCAGGTACTCCTTCCCGGAACCGGCGTCCGGGAGCAGTCCTTCGGGCACGGTCGCGAGCGCGACGGAGCGTGCTCCGGCCCGCGCCGTCACGGTCGTCTCGGCGAGGGTCCGGCCGTCGGCGGCCATGCGCCGCAGTCGTACGGCCGCCTCCCAGGGGGTGGCGGACTGGTTGTCGGCGACGACGGTGGGGCGGCCGTCGCGTCTCTGTACGGTGAGCAGCCGGTCCGCGTACAGCCGGCGCAGCGTGAAGTAGAGCGGTTTGGGGCGGGCGTCGCCGTCGACGGCGGCCCAGGAGGTCACCGGCCAGCAGTCGTTGAGCTGCCAGAGCACGGTGCCCGCGCACACCGGCCAGTGGGAGCGCCAGTGTTCGATGCCGGTGGCGATGGCACGCGCCTGGTTGAGCTGGGTGAGGTAGTGCCAGCGGTCGAAGTGCGCGGGCCCGGCCGGGGGCACCGTGAAGTGGTGGGCGAGGCCGCGCTCCAGTTTGCCGTTGCCGTCGTGCGCCTTCTGGTGGTGGAGCATGCCCGGTGAGGTGGGGAGAAGTTCCTCGCCCGGCAGCGCGCGCCGCAGCGTGGCGTGGGCGGGCGGGGCCTGCCAGCCGAATTCGGCGACGAAGCGCGGGACGGTGTCGAGGTAGTCCGTGTAGTCGGTGCGGTTCCAGACGTCCCAGGAGTGCGCGGTGCCGTGCGCGGGGTCGTTGGGGTGGTGGTCCCACGAGCCGGACCAGGGGCTGCCCGCCCAGTAGGGCCGGGTGGGGTCGGTCTCGGCGACGACGCGGGGCAGCAGGCCCAGGTAGTAGCCCTCGCCCCAGGAGTCGCCGTCGAGCGCGGGTTCCCAGTCCCAGTCGCGGAAGCCCCACAGATTCTCGTTGTTGCCGTTCCACAGGACGAGGGAGGCGTGCGGCATGAGGCGGGTGACGTTCTCGCGGGCCTCGGCCTCGATCTCGGAGCGCAGCGGCTGCTCCTCGGGGTAGGCGGCGCAGGCGAAGGGGAAGTCCTGCCAGACCAGGAGCCCGAGTTCGTCGCAGACGTCGTAGAAGTCGTCGCTCTCGTAGAGGCCGCCGCCCCAGACGCGTACGAGGTTGACGCCCGCGTCGGCGGCCTGGGTGAGGCGGGCGCGGTAGCGGTCGGGGCCGATGCGGGAGGGGAAGACGTCGTCGGGGATCCAGTTGACGCCGCGCGCGAAGACCGGCTCCGCGTTGACGGACAGGGTGAACGCGGTGCCGTGTGCGTCGGCGCCGGTGTCGAGGGTGACGGTGCGGAATCCGAGCCGGCGCTCCCATCGGTCGAGGACCGTGCCGTCGGCGTCGAGCAGTTCCAACTCGGTTCCGTAGAGGGGTTGTTCGCCGTAGCCCCGGGGCGACCAGAGGGCCGCGTCGGGCACGTCGACGGTGAGCGTGGCGTGGTCCCCGTCGAAGCTGACGGACGCGGTGTGGTCACCGACGCGGGCGCGGGCGGTGAGGAGTCCGCCGCCGGTGGCGGTCCGCTCGACGTCCACGCGCAGCTCCGCGCGGCCGGTCCGGCCGTCGACGGTGACGAGCGGACGGACGGTGGCGAGGCGGGCCGTGGACCAGTGCTCCAGGCGGACGGGCTTCCACATGCCGGCGGTGACGAGGGTCGGCCCCCAGTCCCAGCCGAAGGAGCAGGCCATCTTGCGGATGTACTGGAACGGCTCGGGATAGGCGTTGGGACGGTCGCCCACCCGCGCGCGTACGGCCTCGGCCTCCGTATACGCGGAGGTGAACTCCACGGACAGCGGCGTGGAGGCGCCCGGGTCCAGCCGGTCGGTGATGTCGAAGCGGTAACTCCGGTGCATGTTGCGGGTGTTGCCGACAGGCGGGGAGCCCACACGGACGGCGGCGACGGTGTCGAGGCCGTCGAGGACGAGATCGGTGCGCTCGTGCGCGGTCTCGCGCGGGCCGAGGACGGTGTCGTAACGCCAGTCCGTGCGGCCCACCCAGGCCACCGCCGTCTCGTTCCGGGAGAGGAACGGGTCCTCGATCAGCCCGGCGGCGAGCAGGTCGGTGTGGACGCAGCCCGGGACGGTCGCGGGGACGTCGCCGGCGGGCGCCTCCGGGACGGAGTCGGTGCCGGCCGGGGCGTGGCGCAGCGTCCAGCCCTCGGTGAGGGGGGTGACGTCCTTCATGCGGGATGCTCCGATCTCGGACGGCGTGCCGCTCAACGTAAAGGCGGCAACCGGGGGCAGTCCATAGACCGGTCAAGCATATTTCCCCGCTGTGAGTAAGGTAGTTGAGCTGGGATTACTTAACCTTTACTCAACTCGTGGGCGTCCGGGGCACCATCGCGATGCCGTCCAGCTCCACCAGGGCGCTCTCGTCCCAGAGTCTGACCGCGCCGATGAGGGCCATCGCCGGGTACTCGCGGCCGGCGAGCCGCTTCCACACGCGGCCCAGTTCGGCGGCGTGCGCGCGGTAGTCCGCGACGTCGGTGGCGTAGACGGTGACGCGCGCGAGATCGGCCGGGGCGCCGCCCGTCGCGGCCAGCGCGGCGAGCAGGTTGCCGAGGGCCGTCTCGAACTGCTCGACCAGGGTCTCCCCCACCACCGCGCCCGTCCCGTCGAGCGCGGTCTGACCGGCCAGGAAGACCAGCCGGCCGTCGGTCGCCGTCACACTGACCGCGTGCGAGAAGCCGCTGGGCGGGGCGAGTTCCGCGGGGTTGGTCCGCTCCAGGCTCATCCGTACAACTCCTTGGCGATGATGGTGCGCTGGACCTCGGTCGCGCCCTCGTAGATGCGGGGCGCGCGGACCTCGCGGTAGAGGTGTTCCAGCAGGTGACCGCGTTGCAGGGCGCGGGCGCCGTGCAGTTGGACGGCGGCGTCGACCACGTACTGGGCGGTCTCCGTCGCGAACAGCTTCGCCATCGCCGAGCGGCGCGGTACGTCCGGTGCGCCGGAGTCGTACGCCTCGGCCGCGGCGTACACCAGCAGCCGGGCCGCCTCCGTACGCGTCGCCATCTCGGCCACCTGGTGCGCGACGGACTGGAGGTCCTTGAGCGGGCCGCCGAAGGCGGTGCGGTCGGCGGTGTGGGCGAGGGCCGCTTCGAGGGCGGCGCCCGCCATGCCGACCGCGAAGGCGCCGACGCTCGGGCGGAAGAGGTTGAGGGTGTTCATGGCGACGCGGAAGCCCTGGTCGACCTCGCCGAGGACGTCGGCGGCGGTGACGCGTACGGAGTCGAAGGCGAGGGCGCCGATGGGGTGCGGCGAGAGCATCTCGATCGGCGAGCCGGTCAGTCCGGGCCGGTCGGCGGGGACGAGGAACGCGGTGACGCCGCGCGCGCCGGCGCCCGGGGTCGTACGGGCGAAGACGGTGTAGAAGTCGGCCTCGGGGGCGTTGGAGATCCAGCGCTTCTCGCCGGTGAGGAGCCAGCCGGGGCCGGGCGCGCCGGGACCACCCGGCCGGTCGTCCGCCACGGCGTCGAGCGCGAGCGCCGCCGCGTCCGATCCGGCGCCCGGCTCGCTCAGCGCGAACGCGGCGACGGCGCGGCCCGCCGCCACCTCGGGCAGCCAGCGCGCGCGTTGCTCCCCGGTGCCGGCCTGGACGACCGGGTAGCTGCCGAGCCCCTGGAGGGCGAGCGCGGTCTCCGCCTCCGTACAGCCGTGGGCCAAGGACTCGCGCAGCAGGCAGAGATCGAGCGCTCCCGCGGTCAGCATGCGGTCGAGCAGCCCCAGCTCACCGAGAGCGGCGACGAGCGGGCGGTTGATCCGGCCCGGCTCGCCCTTCTCCGCGAGGGGGCGCAGGCGGTCGGCGGCGACGGCGCGCAGCTCGTCGCACCAGGACTTTTGTGCCGGATCGAGCGAGAATACGGGCATCCGGGCCCTCACTTGAATCGCGTCTATCGCGGACTGTTGACTGCCGTCACCCACACGATACGCTCGATGCACAAGGCCACCAAGCCACCCCACGAGGGGGCGAACGATGGAGCTGACACCGGCGGGACTCACACCCTCGGCGCACCGCGACACTTTTCCGCGCGACCATCTGCCGCCGGCCGGACAGTGGCCGGAGCTCGTCTTCGACCCGCCCGAACTGCGCGGCCCCGACCGGCTCAACTGCGCCGTCGAACTCCTCGACCGCACGGTGGACGCCCTCGGCGCCGACCGCCCCGTCTTCCATCTCCCGTCGGGCGACACCTGGTCGTACGGACAACTGCGCGCCCGCGTCGACCGGATCGCGCACGTCCTGACCTCCGAGCTGGGCGTGGTGCCGGGAAACCGGGTCATGCTGCGCGGACCGACCACACCCTGGCTGGCCGCGTGCTGGCTCGCCGTGCTGAAGGCGGGCGCGGTGGCGGTGACGGTGCTCGCGCAGCAGCGGGCGCGGGAGCTGGCCACGATGTGCGAGATCGCGCGGGTCAGCCACGCGCTGTGCGACATCAGATCGGTGGACGACCTGGTCAAGGCGGAGGTGCCGGGGCTGCGCGTCGTGACGTACGGAGGGGACGCGCCGGACGATCTGCTGCGGCGGGCGGAAGCGATGCCCGAGCGGTACGAGGCGGTGGAGACGGCGGCCGACGACGTCGCGCTCATCGCGTTCACCTCGGGGACCACGGGGCGGCCCAAGGGGTGCATGCACTTCCACCGCGACGTGCTCTCCATCGCCGACACGTTCTCGCGCCATGTGCTGCGCCCGGAGCCCGGTGACGTGTTCGCCGGCAGCCCGCCGATCGGCTTCACCTTCGGACTCGGCGGTCTGGTGGTCTTCCCGATGCGGGCGGGCGCCTCGACCCTGCTGCTCGAACAGGCCGGTCCCAAGCAGCTGTTGGCGGCCGTGGCCGAGCGGGGGGTGTCGGTGCTGTTCACGGCGCCGACGGCGTACCGCGTGATGCTGGGCGAGCTGGCCGCGGCCGGCGGGAGCGCGTACGACATCTCCGGTCTGCGCCGCTGTGTCTCCGCCGGGGAGAATCTGCCCGCCGCCACCTGGCAGGACTGGTACGAGCGGACCGGGATCCGCGTCATCAACGGCATCGGCGCGACGGAGCTGCTGCACATCTTCATCTCGGCGGCCGACGACGCCGTCCGTCCCGGCACGACGGGTGTGCCGGTGCCCGGCTGGCAGGCGCGCGTGGTGGACGAGTCCGGCGATCCGGTGCCCGACGGGGAGCCGGGACTGCTGGCCGTACGCGGCCCGGTGGGCTGCCGCTATCTCTCCGATCCGCGCCAGTCGGTGTATGTCCACGACGGCTGGAACCTCACCGGCGACACCTATGTGCGGGAGCCGGACGGCTACTTCCGCTATGTCGCCCGCGCGGACGACATGATCATCTCGGCGGGGTACAACATCGCCGGACCGCAGGTCGAGGAGGTCCTGCTGGCCCATCCCGACGTGACGGAGGCGGCGGTCGTGGGCCACCCCGACAAGCTGCGGGGGCAGATCGTGGCGGCGTACGTCGTCCTGCGCGAGGGGGCGCGGCCGGACGAGGGGACGAAGGAGGCGCTGCGCGAATTCGTCACGGCGCGGCTGGTGCCGTACAAATGCCCGCGCGTCTTCGAGTTCCCGCCCGCGCTCCCGCGCACCCCGACGGGCAAGCTCCAGCGGTTCCGCCTCCGGCCGGACGCCTGAACCGGGGCCCGGGCGGCGCCCCGCCCACCCCTTAGAGTGATCACGTGGCCGAGCAGCACACCCCGCGATCCCTGATCGTCACCCTCTACGGCGCGTACGGCCGGACGCCGGACGGCGCGCCGCTCGCCGTGGCCGAGCTGGTCCGGCTGCTCGGCGCACTCGGTGTCGACGCGCCGTCCGTACGGTCGTCGGTGTCGCGGCTCAAGCGCCGGGGGCTGCTGATCGCCGAGCGCACGCCGGAGGGAGCCGCGGGCTACGCGCTCTCCGCCGACGCCCGGCAACTGCTCGACGACGGCGACCGGCGCATCTACGACCGGCCCGCGCCCCGGCTGTCGGACGGCTGGGTGCTCGCGGTGTTCTCCGTCCCCGAGGCCGAGCGGCACAAACGTCATCTGCTGCGCTCACGGCTGGCCCGGCTGGGGTTCGGTACCGCCGCGCCGGGGGTGTGGATCGCCCCCGGCCATCTGCACGAGGAGACACGGCACGCGCTGGAGCGGCTGCGCCTCGACCCGTACGTCGACCTGTTCCGCGGCGAACACCTGGGGTTCGCGGCGACGGCGGAGGCGGTGGGCCGGTGGTGGGACCTCGGGGGAATCGCCGCACTGCACAGGGAGTTCCTGGAGGCGCACGAGCCGGTGCTGCGATGGTGGGAGACACGTGCCCCGGCCGCCGCATCGTCCTGGGCCGAGGACGCCTACCGGGACTATCTGCTGGCACTCGACTCCTGGCGGCAACTGCCCTACGCCGACCCGGGGTTGCCGGTGGAACTGCTGCCGCCGGACTGGCCGGGCGGGCGTTCGGCGGAGGTCTTCACCGCGCTGCACACCCAACTGCGCGACGTCGGGGCGCGGTTCGTGCACCCCGCCTGAAATCCGGATGACCGGCGGGGCCGGGCGCGGACATCATCGGGGTCATGGACGAGACAGTCGAACCGCGCTGGATGATCGTCGCCAACGTCGTGCGGTGGCGGCGGTACGGCGCGGGTGGCCAGGAGTTGCGGCCGGGCACCAAGGTGTACAGGGGCGGCGCGCGGGTGTTCGTCATCAGCACCTACCCCGGCATGGGCAACGAGGACCTGACCACGGTCGGCCAGGCGCGCAACACCGGCCACTGGATCACCATCGACATGCCGACGCGGCATCTCCACACCTTCCGGGCCAAGCTCACGTACTCCCCCGCCGTACTGCGCCGGGCCGGCCAGCCGTTCGAACCGCCGACCGAGGAGAGGGCGCGGGAGACGGCCGCCGCGCTGGAACGGCTCGCGGCGCGGTACCGCCGGGAGAGCCACGCGGGCGTCGCGCACCCGCGGGGGTGTCTGTGCCACGAGTGCCTGACGGCCGCGGACGGCACGGACGGCACGGGCGGCACGGGCGGCGCGGGCCCGGTCAGCTCAGCGTGAGTCTCGGCTTCGGGCCGTCCGTGCGGCCCGTCGGGGGTGGCCGGCTGCCCGCGCGGTACGGCAGCGGCCACGGTGCGCCCGGACCGATGTAGCCCTGGTCGGCCGCCGCGTGCAGGGTCCAGTGCGGGTCGTAGAGGTGCGGGCGGGCCAGGGCGCAGAGGTCCGCGCGGCCCGCGAGCAGCAGGGAGTTGACGTCGTCCCAGGAGGAGATGGCGCCCACCGCGACAACCGGTACCGAGAGGGTGTTACGGATCCGGTCGGCGAACGGCGTCTGGTAGGACCGGCCGAACTCGGGGCGTTCCTCGGGGACGACCTGCCCGGTGGACACGTCGATCGCGTCGGCTCCGTGCGCGGCGAACGCGCGGGCGATCTCGACCGCCTCCTCCGCCGTGTTGCCGCCCGGTGCCCAGTCGGTGGCGGATATCCGGACCGTCATCGGCCGGTCGTCGGGCCACGACTCCCGTACGGCGTCGAAGACTTCGAGCGGGTAACGGAGCCGCCCGGCGAGGTCGCCGCCGTAGGCGTCGGTCCGGGTGTTGGTCAGTGGCGAGAGGAAGCCGGAGAGCAGATACCCGTGCGCGCAGTGGAGTTCGAGAAGGTCGAAGTCCGCGTCGGCGGCCCGGCGGGTCGCCGAGACGAACTGCTCACGTATCGCGGTGAGTCCGGTCCGGTCGAGCGCGCGCGGCACCTGGCCGACGTCCGGCAGGTACGGCAGCGCCGAGGCGGCGGCCAGCGGCCAGTTGCCGTCGGGCAGCGGCCGGTCCATGCCCTCCCACATCAGGCGGGTGGATCCCTTGCGTCCCGAGTGGCCGAGCTGGACCCCGATCGCGGCTCCGGGTGAACCGGCCTCGGCGGGTGCGCCGTTGTGCACGAAGTCCGTCACCCGCCGCCAGGCGGCGCCCTGTTCGTCCGTCCAGAGTCCGGTGCAGCCGGGGGTGATCCGGCCCTCGGGGCCGACGCACACCATCTCCGTCATGACGAGCCCCGCCCCGCCGAGGGCGCGCCCGCCGAGGTGGACGAGATGGAAGTCGCCGGGCACGCCGTCCTCGGCGGCGTACATGTCCATCGCGGAGACGACGACCCGGTTGCGCAGCGTCAGTCCGCGCAGCCGGAAGGGGGTGAACATCGGGGGCGTGCCGGGCTCGCAGCCGAAGTCCTCCTCCACGGCGCCGGTGAAGGTGGCGTCGCGCAGCCGCAGGTTGTCGTGCGTGACGCGGCGGCTGCGGGTGAGAAGGCCGAACGCGAACTGCCGGGCGGGCTGGTCCGTGTAGGTGGCCAGCTCCTCGAACCAGCGCAGGCTCGCCGCCGCCGCCCGCTGCGTGGACTCCACGACGGGGCGCCGTTCTCTCTCGTACGCGGCGAGCGCGGCCGGCAGATCCGGCTGCTCCTCGACGCACGCGGCGAGCGCCAGGGCGTCCTCGACGGCGAGTTTCGTGCCGGAGCCGATGGAGAAGTGCGCGGTGTGGGCGGCGTCGCCGATGAGGACCGTGTTGCCGTGGCTCCAGCGTTCGCTGACGACCGTGCGGAAGGCGGTCCAGGACGACTTGTTGGCGCGCAGCGCGCGTCCGCCGAGCGCGTCGGCGAAGATCTTGGCGCACTGTTCGGTGGACTGCCGCTCGTCGAGCGCGTCGAAGCCGGCGGCGCGCCAGACCTCTTCGCGCATCTCGACGATGACGGTGCTGGCCTCCGGTGAGAACGGGTAGCCGTGGAGCTGCATCACGCCGTGCCCGGTCTCGGCGATCTCGAAGCGGAACGCGTCGAAGGCGAAGTCGGCGGCGAGCCAGATGTAGCGGCAGCGTTCGGTGCCGACGGTGGGCCGGAAGACGTCGGCATGGGTCTCCCGGGTGCGGCTGTTCACCCCGTCGGCGGCGATCACCAGGTCGTGGGTGGCGGCGAGTTCGGCGGCGGGCGGTGCCTGGGTGCGGAAGCGCAGCCGTACGCCGAGGGACGCGCAGCGCTCGTGCAGGATCTCCAGGAGCCGGCGGCGGCCGAGGGCGGCGAAACCGTGGCCGCCGGAGGTCAGGGTGCGGCCCCGGTGGACGATGTCGATGTCGTCCCAGCGCACGAACTCGTCCCTCAGCGCGCGGTGGACGGTGGGGTCGGCGTGCTCGATGCCGCCCAGGGTCTCGTCGGAGAGGACGACCCCGAAGCCGAAGGTGTCGTCGGGGGCGTTGCGTTCCCAGACGGTGATCTCGCGGCGGGGGTCGAGCCGTTTGAGCAGGACGGCGGCGTACAGGCCGCCGGGTCCGCCGCCGATGACCGCGACCTTCAGGGCGGTCCCCGGTCCGGCCGGTTCGGTGGATATCCGGTCGGCCGTCACGGTCAGCGGCCCTGCCACTTGGGGGGCCGCTTCTCGGTGAAGGCGGCGTGGAACTCCGCGTAGTCCTCGCCGTTCATGAGCAGCGCCTGGGTGGCGGCGTCCAGTTCGACCGAGGCGGCGAGCGGCATGTCCAGCTCGGCGGTGAGCAGGGCCTTGGTCTGCGCGTACGCGAGCGCCGGGCCGTCGGCGAGCCGCCGGGCGAGTTCGGCGGCGCGGCTGTCGGCGGCGCCCTCGTCGGTCAGCTCGCTGATGAGGCCGATGCGTTCGGCCTCGGGGGCGCGGACGGGTTCGCCGAGCATCAGCAGCCGGGTGGCGTGGCCGAGCCCGACGACGCGCGGCAGCAGATACGCCGCGCCCATGTCGCCGCCGGAGAGGCCGACGCGGGTGAAGAGGAACGCGAAGCGCGCGGTGGGGTCGGCGACGCGGAAGTCGGCGGCCAGCGCGAGGACGGCGCCGGCCCCCGCGGCGACTCCGTGCACGGCGGCGATCACCGGGAACGGGCATTCGCGGACGGCCCTGACGACCTGCCCGGTCATCCGGTTGAAGTCGAGGAGTTCCGCGGTGTCCATGGAGAGCGTGGCGCCGATGATCTCGTCCACGTCGCCGCCCGAACAGAAGCCGCGCCCCTCGCCCGCCAGTACGAGGGCGCGGACGGACCGCTCCCTGGACAGCTCGGCGAGCAGGTCCCGCAGGTCGGCGTAGGCGCCGAAGGTGAGGGCGTTGAGTCTGTCGGGGCGGGCGAGCGTGACGGTCGCGACGCCGTCCTCGCGCGTCAGCCGCAGATGCCGCCACTCCTCGGTGCGCGGGGCGGAGCCGGAGAACGGGCTCATGGGCGGCCTCCTTCAGCTCGACGCCGATCGACGCTGTGTGCCGGCCGCCCGGGACGCCGGGGGCGGGGCGGACCCTGCGACTGCAAGATATCACTCGTACGTGACCGCCGTCACGAGTGCGCGATACGCAGCGCGGTACCGTAAGCGGGTCCTCGCCGATGTCGCGCCGAAGGTCCCGGGCAGAATGTGGCGGAGGTCCCGTTTCCGGCAGTCCGCTGCCCCTTGTTAAGCCACTTACGCTCCGTAAGGCTGGGCCATGCCCCCCGGCCCCGTCGAAGCTCGTCCTCGTCGCCCAGGGCCTCACGGCACCTCGCACAGCCCCCGAACGGACTCCCCGCCTTGCTCGAAGCACCGGACACCGCCTTCTGGCGCATCACACTGCCGCACAGCGCGGCGGCGGTGCCGATGGCGCGTGCCCTGATCCGTACGGCGCTGGCCGACATCGGGCCCACGGCGGACAGCGACACGGCGGAGCTGCTGACGGCGGAGCTGGTCGCCAACGCCGTCGAGCACACGAGCCCGGACATCCCCATAGAGCTGGTGGTCGAGCTGCTGCCCTCCGGCTGTCAGATCGAGGTCCACGACGGCGACCCGGGCCCGCCGGGCGATCTGTCGGCGCCGACGCCCGGCGTCACGCCCGACCCCTGGCAGGAGCACGGCCGGGGTCTGCTGCTGATCCGCACACTGAGCGCCGACTGCGGCCACCGTACGACCGAGCAGGGCAAGGCGGTCTGGTTCACGCTGTCAGCGCGCTGAACCACGCGGTGCGACCTGGTCGGGGGCCAGTGTCGCGACGAGTACGGCCTTGATGGTGTGCAGCCGGTTCTCCGCCTCGTCGAAGACCACGGAGTGCGCGGACTCGAACACCTCGTCGGTCACTTCGAGCTCCGTGAGCCCGTGGCGCTCGTGGATCTCCCACCCGACGACGGTCCCCAGGTCGTGGAAGGCCGGCAGACAGTGCAGGAACTTCACGTCCGGGTTCCCCGTCGCGCTCAGCACGTCCATCGTCACGCTGTACGGCCCGAGCGCCGCGATGCGCTCGTCCCAGACCTCCTGCGGCTCCCCCATCGACACCCACACGTCGGTGGCCACGAAGTCGGCGCCGCTCACCCCCTCGGCGATGGACTCGGTCAGCGTGATGCGGGCGCCGCTGACCTCGGCGGACTTACGGGCCAGGGCGACCACGTCGTCCGCCGGCCAGTAGGCGCGGGGCGCGACGATCCGTACGTCCATGCCCAGCAGCGCGCCGGTGACGAGGTAGGAGTTGCCCATGTTGTAGCGGGCGTCGCCGAGGTAGGCGAACGTGATCCGCTCCAGCGGCTTGTCGGTGTGCTCGGTCATCGTGAGCACGTCGGCCAGCATCTGGGTGGGGTGCCAGTCGGCGGTGAGACCGTTGAAGACGGGCACCCCGGCGTGCGCGGCCAGCTCCTCGACGGTCGACTGCGCGTCACCGCGGAACTCGATGCCGTCGAACATCCGGCCGAGCACCCGCGCGGTGTCCTTGGCGGACTCCTTCTTCCCGATGTGCGAGCCCGCCGGGTCGATGTACGTCGTGGAGGCGCCCTGGTCGGCGGCGGCCACCTCGAAGGCACAGCGCGTGCGCGTCGACGCCTTCTCGAAGATCAGCGCGATGTTCTTGCCGCGCAGGAGCTGGACCTCGTTCCCCGACTTCTTCGCGGCCTTGAGCCCGGCGGCCAGCTCGACCAGCCCGCGGAACTCCCCGGCGGTGAAGTCGAGCTCCTTGAGGAAGTGGCGGCCTGCGAGTTGTATCGCCATGGTGGCTGCTCCTGCGTCGCGAATACGGGGACCTGCACGGGGACCGATACAGGGACACTGGAACTATATACGAGCATCCGTATTGATATACAGGGGGAATCCGGCCGGGAAACCTGCCGCTCAGACGGCGTCCCGCTCGATCGGACAGCTCATACAGCGCGGCCCGCCCCGCCCCCGGCCCAGCTCACTGCCCCGGATCTCGATCACCTCGATCCCCTGCTTGCGCAGATACGTGTTGGTGGTCACGTTGCGCTCGTACGCCACCACCACGCCCGGCTCCACCGCCAGCACGTTGCACCCGTCGTCCCACTGCTCGCGTTCGGCCGCGTGCACGTCCTGCGTCGCCGTCAGCACCCGGATCCTGTCCAGTCCGAGGGCCGCGGCGATCGCACGGTGCATGTGCTCCGGCGGATGGTCGGTCACCTTCAGCTCGTTCCCGCCCGCGCCCGGCTCGATGGTGTAGGAGCGGAGCATGCCGAGGCCCGCGTACTGGGTGAACGTGTCGCGGTCGACCATCGTCATCACCGTGTCGAGATGCATGAAGGCGCGCCGCTTCGGCATGTCGAGCGCCACGATCGTCCTGGCCGAACCGGCCTCGAACATCCCGCGCGCCAGCATCTCGACCGCCTGCGGCGTGGTGCGCTCGCTCATCCCGATCAGCACGGCGCCCTCGCCGATGACCAGGACGTCGCCGCCCTCGATGGTGGAGGGGTAGTCGTCCTGCCCCTCCGACCAGTGGTGGAACGGGCCCGCGTCCGGCCCGGTGAACAGCGGGTGGTGCTTGTAGATCGCCTCGAAGTGGACGGTCTCGCGCCGCCTGGCGGGCCAGCGCATCGCGTTGATGCACACACCGTCGTAGACCCAGGCGGAGGTGTCGCGGGTGAAGAGGTGGTTCGGCAGCGGGTCGAGCAGGAAGTCGTCCAGATCCATGACGTGGAAGCGGACGGAGGACGGCTCGGCGTGGCTGTCCAGGAACTCCCGCTTGGTCATCCCGCCGACCAGCGCCTCGACGAGATCGTCCGTGGGCAGCTCGTCGAAGACCGATCTGAGGTGGTCGGTGGCGAGCGGGCCGTACTCCTTCTCGTCGAAGACCCGGTCCAGGACCAGCGTGCGGGCCGTCGGGATGTCCAGGGACTCCCGGAGCAGGTCGCCGAAGAGATGGACCTTGACCCCGCGCTCGCGCAGGACGTCGGCGAATCCGTCGTGCTCCTCGCGCGCGCGGCGCACCCACAGCACGTCGTCGAAGAGCAACGCGTCCTTGTTGCTGGGGGTGAGCCGCTTCAGCTCCAGGTCGGGGCGGTGCAGTATGACGCGGCGCAGCCGCCCGGTCTCGGAGTCGACTTGGAATCCCATGACCCCATCCTCGCGGATCGGGCGCCGTTCACACGGCGAATGACGTCAGAGACCGGGCGGGCCGCGGGGCCGGAGCCGGGCCCGGGGTTCGGAGCCGGGCCCGGAGGCCGGAGCGCGGTGTCAGAGCCGGGGGTCGACCGGCTCGGACTCCAGCGCGAGCACCGCGAACACGGCCTCGTGGACGCGCCACAGCGGCTCGTCGTCCCCCAGCCGGTCCAGCGCCTCCAGCCCGAGCGCGTACTCCCGCAGCGCCAGCGACCGCTTGTGGCCGAGGAACCTGGAGCGCAGCCGCTCCAGATTCGCGGGCCGCGTGTACTCGGGGCCGTAGATGATCCGCAGGTACTCGCGCCCGCGCACCTTGATCCCCGGCTGGACCAGCCGCCCCTTGCCGTCCCGTACGAGCGCGTGGAGCGGTTTGACGACCATGCCCTCGCCACCGCGCCCCGTCATCTCCAGCCACCAGTCGATCCCGGCACGTACGGACTCCTCGTCGCCCGTCTCCACGACGAGGCGGCGGGTGACCTGGAGCAGACCGGTCGGGTCGTGCTCGGTCAGCCGGTCGAGCCAGGCCAGCTGCCGGTCGTGCGGTACGGCGGCCAGACTGCGGCCCCGCGCGGCCAGGATCTGGAACGGCGCGAGCCGTACGCCGTCCAGGCCGTCCGTCTCCCAGCAGTAGCGGCGGTACGCCTGTGTGAACGCCGTCGCGTCGGCGGCCCGCGCACGCTGGGCGGCCAGCAGCGCGCCCACGTCGACACCCCGGCCGGCGGCCGATTCGAGCGCGCTCGTCACGGCCGGGAAGGCGGCGCCGGCCGCGGCGCCGACCGCCGCGTACTGGGTGCGCAGCAGTCCGGTGGCCTTCAGCGACCAGGGCATCAGCTCGGCGTCGAGCAGCAGCCAGTCCGTGTCCAGCTCGTCCCAGAGCCCGGCGGCGCCGACGGCCGTACGGAGGCGGCCCAGGATCTCCTCGGTGACGGCCGGGTCGTCGAAGAAGGGGCGGCCGGTGCGGGTGTGCAGCGCGCCGGTCGGCGCACCGGGGTCGCCCGGGTCGCCGATGCCGAAGCGCTCGCGCGCCACCTCCGCGTCGCGGCAGACCAGCGCCACCGCGCGCGAACCCATGTGCTTCTCCTCGCACACGACCTGCGCCACACCGTCCTCGCGGTACTGCGCGAACGCCTCGGCCGGGTGCTCCAGAAAGCCCTCCTCGCGCGATGTCGCGGTGGGTGCCATGGTCGGCGGCAGATAGGCGAGGAGCCGCGGGTCGACGGCGAAGCGGCTCATCACCTCCAGCGCCGCCGCGGCGTTCTCCTCGCGCACGGCGAGCCGGCCCATGTGCCGGGTCTCCACGACACGCCGGCCGTGCACGTCGGCGAGGTCGAGCGGGCGGCCCTCACGGCTGCCCGGCGCCTCCGTACTGAGGGGCTTGGCCGGCTCGTACCAGACACGCTCCGCCGGTACGTCGACCAGTTCGCGCTCGGGCCAGCGCAGGGCCGTCATCTTCCCGCCGAAGACGGCGCCGGTGTCGAGACAGATGGTGTTGTTGATCCAGGAGGTGTTCGGTACGGGGGTGTGGCCGTATACGACCGCCGCCCGGCCCCGGTAGTCCTCGGCCCACGGGTAGCGGACGGGCAGGCCGAACTCGTCGGTCTCGCCGGTCGTGTCCCCGTACAGCGCGTGCGAACGGACCCGGCCAGAGGTGCGGCCGTGGTACTTCTCCGGCAGCCCGGCGTGGCAGACGACCAGCTTGCCGCCGTCCAGGACGTAGTGGCTGACGAGGCCGTCGATGAACGTCCCCACCTGCTCGCGGAAGGCGTCGTCCTCCTTCGACAGCTGCTCGACAGTCTCGGCGAGTCCATGGGTGAGCCGGACGTTCCTGCCCTTGAGCCAGCGGCCGAGCTTGTTCTCGTGGTTGCCCGGGACGCACAGCGCGTTGCCCGCGCCGACCATGCGCATCACCCGGCGCAGCACGCCGGGGCTGTCCGGGCCGCGGTCGACGAGGTCGCCGACGAAGACCGCCGTACGGCCTTCGGGGTGCGCGCCGTCGCCGTCCGCGTAACCGAGCCTGGCCAGCAGCGTGTCCAGCTCGGAGCGGCAGCCGTGGATGTCGCCGATGATGTCGAAGGGGCCGGTGAGGTGGGTGAGGTCGTTGTAGCGGCGTTCGGTGACGACCTCGGCGCGCTCGACCTCCTCGGCGCCGCGCAGGACGTGGACCTTGCGGAAGCCCTCGCGTTCGAGTCCGCGCAGCGAACGGCGCAGCTCCCGCTGGTGGCGCCTGATGACATGGCGGGGCATGCCGGCCCGGTCGGGGCGGGCGGCGTTGCGTTCGGCGCAGACCGCCTCGGGCAGGTCGAGGACGATCGCGATGGGCAGCACGTCGTGCTCCCTGGCGAGCCGCACGAGCTGCTTACGGCTCTCCGGCTGGACGTTGGTGGCGTCGATGACCGTGCGACGGCCTGCGGCGAGGCGCTTTCCGGCGATGTAGTGGAGCACGTCGAAGGCGTCGCCGCTGGCGCTCTGGTCGTTCTCGTCGTCGGCGACGAGGGCGCGGCAGAAGTCGGAGGAGATGACTTCGGTGGGCTTGAAGTGGGAGCGCGCGAAGGTCGACTTGCCGGAGCCGGTGGCACCGATCAGGACGACGAGCGAGAGGTCGGTGACGGGGAGGGTACGGGCCCCGGCGCCGGACGCGGTGGCCGGGTTGGCCGGGTTGGCCGGGGAGCTCTCGTCGGGTTCGTTGCTGCTGCTCATGCGGCCTTCTCCTCCTTCACGGTCGTGTTCACGGCGCTCTTCGTGTTCGCGGCGCTCTTCGTGTTCTTGGCGTTCTTCATGGTCTCGGTGACGGTGAAGACGGCCATCTGTGTGGGCGGCCCGAACTCTTCACCAGGACATACATCCCTGTCAGAATCAGGGCCATGCCCCCGACTCCCACAGCAGCGATCGAGACAACTCGCCGCGTGATCCGCTGTTACGTCTATGCACGTATCTCACAGGACCGCACCGGCGCGCACCTGGGTACTGACCGGCAGATCGAGGATTGCCGTGCTCTCGCCGACCGGCTCACCACTCCTGAGATCCTCTACGAGATCGTTCAGGTCTTCGAGGACAACGACTTGTCGGCCTACTCCGGCAAGCCCCGCAAGGAGTACATCGAGATGTTCACCGGTCTGGAGGACGGTGACGCCAGCGTGGTACTCGCCTGGCACACGGACCGACTACACCGCTCCCCCGTGGAGTTGGAAGACTACATCTCCCTCTCGGAGCGGCGGTCTGTCCTGACCCACACCGTACAAGCCGGGCTGATCGACCTCTCCACCCCGCACGGCCGTATGACCGCGCGCATCCTCGGAGCCGTGGCCCGGCAGGAGTCCGAGCACAAAGGCGCCCGCGTCGCCCGCAAGCGCAAGCAGAAGGCCCAGGCCGGTGAGTTCGGCGGCGGCATCCGCCCCTTCGGCTGGGGCGTACCCACCGGCGAGAAGCGCAAGAAGATCGACAAGAAGACCGGGGAGGAGATCGAGGTCGACGTCCTAGACATGAACAAGGGGCGCCCTGATGAGATCGAGGCACTCGCGTACGGCACCAACCTCGTGCTTTCCGGCGGGTCCGTGAACGCGTGGGCCGCCTGGATGGCGGAGAAGGGCATCCTCTCCTCCCAGGGCAACACCCTGAAGCGCACGGACGCGCGCCTCCTGCTCCTACGGCCACGCAACGCCGGTCTGGCCGTCTACCAGGGTGAGGAGATCGGCGAGGGCACCTGGGAGGCTGCAGTCAACGTGGCCCAGTTCCGGGGCGTGACAGCCCACCTGACCAACCCCTCCCGCATCACCCACCGGGGCAACAAGCCAAAATGGCTCGGCTCCCGGATATATCAGTGCGGAGTCGGGGAGTGCACCGAGACCGTGAAGTGCGGCCGGGCCGGCAACTCCTCGAAGCCCTCGTACCGGTGCGTCACAGGACACGGTGGAACCCGGCTAGCGGAGAAGGTCGACAACTACGTCACGGACCTGATCTTGGAGCGCCTGTCCCGCAAGGACGCCGTGGACCTGCTACTCCCAGGACCGCAAGATCTGGACGTCGCCCAGCTCCAGTTGCAGAGCGACGAGATTACCAAGCGCCTGGGGGACATGGCCATCATGTTCGGCTCCGGGAAGATGACCATGGCCCAGTTCACCGAGGCGTCCGACGTCGCGCGGGCCCAGCTCGACAACATCACTGCGAAGCTCGCCAAGGCATCGAAGAAGGACCCGCTCGTAAGCATGGTGGGGGCCCCGGACGTCCGGCAGGCGTGGAAGGACCTGGAACTGGACCACAAGCGCGCGATCCTGCGAAGCCTGCTGACGGTCAAGATCCTCCCGGTCGGCCGCGGAAGGAACAGCGGCAGCGTCTTTCGCACCGAGGCGATTCAGGTCGACTGGGTCCGCTGAGCCCACAGCGAAGCTCCCCCGCTGCCGAGCTGGTGGCGGGGGGCTTCTGTCGTTCAGGTCATTCGCGGACGAGCGCGACCGGCGCAGTCACCGCAGCCGTGAGCCACAGTGCGACATCGCCCCCACCTCTCCCTGATGCTTTGCGAAGCAAACGTCGCCGAAAATTAGTATCCCCAGGTCGTCGATCTTGCTTGCCAGTGCTGCAAACGCGTGCAAGCATCACGCATTAGCGAAAGCAAAGGTCGAGTTGAGGTATCGAGGGACCCATGGGGAAGACCGTCATACCCCTGGCGCTGCCGGAGGGAATCCGCCTGGTGGTGTCGGCGAGGGCCGCGAGCGGCGGCAGTTGTCGCTCGGCCCGGGCGAGCCTGCTCGCCGGCGAGTTGACCAACGCTGGAGCTTCCGTCTCTCTGGACACCGGCCGACGGCGCACGTCCGCCTGGCCCGCATTCCTATTCGGCCGCGCGCACCGCCTACGCCACACGGAGAAGCGGTCGTTGCACCAGACCATCGATCGGCCCATCGCCGAGCGGGACGGTGAACAGGGCAACCGGAAACGGGGCGATGATCAGGCGCTCGTAGACGGAGCACCTGAGCACCTGTCCGCGGAGGGTGGATCGCGATGACTGCCCGCCCCCCGAGCCGACCGGTCCGCGACTCCGACCCCGTACGGAATACCGCTTATTGGGAACGCATCGATTGCATTGTGGCGGCAGCGCCTCCGCTGTCCGACCGGCAGCGTCGCACCATCCGCGCCATGTTCTCCGCGAGCGTCGTCCGGAGCGATCGGGAGGCGGCATGAGCACCGGCACCGGGTCACCGTTGCCCCCTTGGGGGTGCCCGGACCCCTTCCGGGAACTGCGGGATTCTAAGTTGCACGGGGGACCTCGTGCCATTTCTGTCGGTGGCGTCATCAACAGCGGGGGCGAGCGTGGCACCTGGTCGCTGACCGCCCATCACGATTCTGGGTCTGGCCGCAGGGTTCCGACTGGCGTGAGTCCCGTCTCAGCAGCCTCGCTGGCACATGACGCCGCCGCAGCGTGTCGGGCGGGAACATCCTCGACGCCGCGTGGCGTGGTCGTGTCTAACCGGCAACCCGGCACGCCTGCCTGCTGCTTCTCTGCCCCGTCGAGTATCGAGGACCTGGCATGGCCACGCCCACGCCCCGCGAGTTCCGGGAGGGCGGCGATCTTACGAGCCGACCGGAGATCACTCTGGACCTGTGCGCCGACCCGCTCGGAACCTCGGACGTCGCAGACCTTTCTGGGACGCAGGTAGCGCGGCTCTGACCGCTCTCAACGGGAGCTCCATCGTCGTTTAATCCTGAACGTAGGCCGTCCCATCAGGCTCACCGCGCCGGACAGGGGCACTGACGGCCCCTATTGGCGGCAGCCGTAGCCCTCGCGATTCGCGGGGGTCACTTTATGTTTCGGGTCAAAGCAATTTACGGGGATCGGCGCCGGCCAGCGCCGTGTGCCAGATTCTGAGCCCGAACAAGACGAACTCGGGCCGCTTGGCGGACTCATCAACTGCCGGCGGCTGCCGCCGCCCCCGGCCGCCCCGCGCCAGCGCCTTGGATGCGGTGGACCATCCCTTGGTCATGATCCTGCGCTTCGCGCACCGCTTCGCTGGACCATGCCCTCCGATTACCTGTGGTTGCCCACCATCGTGGTGAACAACGAACCTGAGGTAGGAACAGCAACCACAGGACGCGCGATATTCGTGCACTTCTGCTGTGTCGCTTTGCGCGTCAACTACGGTCTGACCTCCTACTTCTTGCCTAAGGCCGTGTCGCGGAAGTAGTTTCCGTGGATGCAGTTGATGTTGTTCTCCCGCGACGGATGGGAGTCCTGGGGCCTGCCCCACGAACCGCTTATCGACGAGGGAATGCCCTTCCTCATCGACGACGATCTGCGGTTCGAGGACGATGCCGGCCCACGGCCGACCGTCGCCGCGAACCAGTGGCTCAGGGAACTCCCGACGAGCGGCGTCCGCTCGGCGCGTTCGCATGCTCAAGGCCCTGCCCCGCTCCCAGCGCGCCGAACGGCTCAGGTTGCAGGGCGAGCTGGAACGGACCCTGAAGATCATCAACAGCGTCGGCGACCGCGACAGCCCTGCGGCAGTCAAGGAGAAGACGTAGTGCCGCGTATCAGCGACCAGACCCGACGACGTACCGAAGACGCCATCAGGGCGGCCATGGACCGGCTGCTGCGCGAAAACTGCCGCCCGGCCGGAAGGCGGACGTCAAGAGCCTCGCGGCGGAGGCCGGGGTGTCGCGCCAGCTCTTCTACTCGCGCGACCAGGGCGCGACACCGGGCCTGTACCAGCACCTGGCGCAGGAGTTCGAGCGGCGCCTGGTCTCCCGGCGAGAGGCAGAAGAGATGGCGGACCCACGCGAAGCCCAGATCGAGCGCCTGAAAGCCGACCAAGCCACCCTGAAGCGACGGCTGGCCGAACGCGAGGCGGAAGTAGCGGAGCTCAAGGCATTCCGGCAACAGGCCGCCTCCCAGATCGCGGCCCAGCACGCCGAGATCGAACGACTTCGGCGGGAAGCCAGCACCCCGAATCTGCACCGACTTCTCGCTCGTCCGCATGACTGACAGATGTGATGGAGGTGAGGGGCATGCCGGAGGTGCTGTCGGAGTCGATGCCGAGCTGTTGCGCGCGACGCCGAACCCGCAGAAGGCCCCTCAGTCTCGGAGCAAGTACTTGGTGGCAGTGCAGCCCTTCTGACTCATCTCGCCGATGCAGCCCCAACCCGTCGACGTGACGTATCCGAAGTATTGGCGGGGCTTACGCGGTACGGCCTCGGTGGTGATCGTGCCGCTCCCCTCCGGAATGCGTTGTGTGTGATAGCCGGATGTGTCGATATATGAAACGCTAATGTGCCATGTGCAGGTGTGGGTTGATGCTTCAGGCTGGACGATAAAGGCCATGCTTGGCTGACCACTGCCCAGGTCGACCACGTTGTGGTGGAAGAACAGCTCCCCCTGGGAGTCGCCCTCGTCGAGGACGTACGGTCCCTTCGGTTTTTCTGCTTTCCCGCCTGTCAGGTCCCACAACAGGCCCTGCCGGGACTGGGAGCCGGCCGGTGGGATGTCGACCACGGTCTGCGCAGTAGGTGCGCTGCACGAGTCCTTCACAGCGGTCATTCCGTTGATCGTGAGCCCGGCGCTGCGGTCACTGTTCAGATTCAGATCGAACGTCTGGGAATCGCCGCGGTTCTCATTGCCGTCTTCCAAGGGCGCCACGTACGACGCGCGCTCGACGATCCGGCCGCCCAGCGGCTTCAGGAACGACCACACCTGTGGCGCATCGCCTCTCATAGCGGTGAGAGTGGCCTGTTCACTCGCCGTCAGTGGCCGGTCCAGCAGAACGTACAGGGCCTCGGGCACGTCCTGTTCGTAGTCGCGAGGGGTGATCGTGGAGACGAACGCAGGCTGTTCGCGGTCGACGGTCTTCTCCGCGTTCTTGTCCGAGCGGGCCCGGTCGGTGGCCGTGGTCCGGTCCAGCCCGTAGCTCGCGTAGTAGGCGAACACGAGGCCGCCCACGACCACGACGGCCGCGACCACCACGTACAGCAATCGGTGCTTCGGCGTAAGCGTGCGTATTCCAGGCAGGCGTTCGTCAGCCCAAACGTGCCAAGCAGTCGATCCGGACCCCGGGGCGCCATTGTCTGGGTCGGGCTCCGGAGCGCCGTTGTGAACCCGGCCGCCGACCGACGGGGTGGGGGCTGGTACTGCGGCGCCTTCATCGGGATCCGGCGCACCAGAGCCAGAAGACGGCGGTGGGGCGGGCGGAGTTGTGGCCATGGATTCCCCCGGTTCTGCGGTGTGGACAATTTCGTGGTGCCTTCGCCAAACACGAGCCCGGAGCGAGTGCCAGCACGATACGGCCGGTGATGACACGAGGCTGCTGGGCCCTGCCGCGGTTGTCGAGTCTGCCGATGGCGCGCATGGCGTGAAACGGACCCGGGGCGGCCAGATTGAGCAGCAGCTCGACTACCTCCGACCTGTCGAACCGCTGGAGGTAGAACGTGGTGCGGGTGGTGTGGGGCCTGCCCCTGTGGCCGCGTCCACGGCATACACATGCCCGTCGGTGCAGCCGAAGTACAGCAAGCCGTGGGCGACTTCGAGCGATGACTCAATCCTGCCGCCGCCGGTGGTGAAAGCCCACCTCTCTGTGCCGGTGGCTGTGTCCAGCGCGTGCACCTTCCCATCGTCGCTGCCGACGTACACCGACCCACCAACCACCACCGGCGACGAGTGGACGGAGTCCCCGGCAGTGAAGGCCCACTTCTTCGCTCCGGTAGCTGCGTCCAGGGCGTACACGTTCTTGTCGCGGCTGCCGAAGTACACCACGCCGTCGGCTACAGCTGGCGAAGAGCGGACGAAGTCTCCAGTGGTGAAGGCCCACTTCTTCGTGCCGGTAGCTGCGTCCAGAGCATGCAGGATCCCGCCGGCCGTGCCGAAGTACACCGTCCCGCCGACCACGGCTGGCGACGACGAGATGAAGTCGTGGTCGTCGTGGTCCGTGCTTGCGGCAGTGACAGCCCACTTCTCGGTCCCTGTCGCTGCGTCAAATGCGTGAAAGACCTCGTCCCAATTGACGTAGACCACTCCATCAACCACATCTGGCCGATAGTCGAACGTCGTTCCCCTCATGTCAGCGGCCCACTTCTCGGTCCCGGTGACCGCGTTCATGGCGCGCAGCACCCCGTTCTCCGCGCTGAAGTAGACCGTCCCGTCAACCACCGCTGGCGAGTAAAACGGCCAGCCGCCCGACAAGGGAAATGACCAATCGCTGGTGTCAAAGATCCAGTTCTTGGTGCCCGTGGCCGCATTCAGGGCGTAGAGAGCCCCGGCATGGCTGCCGAAGTACACCGCCCCATCAGCCACCATTGGAGACGAGGGGTCCAAGAAGGCGCTGGTTGTGGTGGTATATGCCCACTTCTCGGTCCCGGTGACGGCATCTAGGGCGTCGAGGACCTCTGTGTTCTCTCTAATGCTGAGGATGTACACCACCCCACCGGCGACTATTGGCGATGACATGCTGCGACTGTCGATGGTGTGGCGCCAGGGACGCGGTGAGACGGCATCCTTTTCGCCTCGATCACCACCGTCACATCCAACGGCGCTGATGCTGGCACCAACTGCGACAGCAGTTCCAAGGCCTAAGCGCAGAGCTGCGCGGCGAGTAAAACTACTGGACCACGACGGGGTACCGACAGACGGTTCCAGCACGTGCTCCAGGCAGTGAGCCACGCTGGCATGGTTTGTCTCTTTAGCGGGGACGACCTCTCGAACGAGCTGGCGCGCGCGACGTCGAGACAGGGCACGGATGATGTCGGCAGAACGAGTCATGCTGTCAGGATATGAATCCCTTTGACGGGCCGACAGCGATTCCGGTAGACGCTATGAAGCAGTTACCGTCGTGTCGGGCAGGATCTTGAGGCAGTAGATGCGTCAGCCCGCCCTCGATAGTCAGCGTCGTCAGCCTCATCGCTGATCAAGATTGCGTTGAACGCAACAGCCCCGATCCAGCTGGGAAGATCACCGGTTTCGAAGCTTGGCCCTCTGGAGCGCCACGGGCCACCTTGCTCAGCTGATGCTTGAAGGGCACGGCTCTCTGCCGAAGACCTGACCCTCAACCCGCAACAGATCGACGAGCTGCGTCAGTTCCTCGCCGCGATCTGGTGAGAGGAGTTCGCGGTCCCGCTCCCAGTAATCGCTCGTCCCAGGGTCCTCCATCACGAGCCCAAAGCGACACGTTTCAAACGTGACATGGCAAGTGCACGGATAACGCGCGGGATTTAGTTGCTCATGTCGCGGTCGCGGCAATATGAATGCTGCGTCAGCCACCCGTCTTCAGGCGGACCAGGTCCCCGGGCATCGCCACCACCGGAGACGTAAGGGTGCCGAGTGCTAGCCAGTTCCAACGACGCGGCCAGCCCAACGTGCGAGCCGGGCCGAACGACAACTGTTACCACGGAGACGTCGGTGTACCGTTCGGGTCGAGACCGTTCGGCCATAGCCTGGTGAACAACTCTCGCACGTTGATCAGATCCCGCTCGTAGTTCTCGGGGTTGTGGTTGGTGGCCTGACGGGCCTGGGTCTCGGTGCCGTCGCGGTCCCTGGCCTTCCCCAGCGTTTCTGCCAAGTAGTAGAAGGCTATGGTGCTGCCGTGGTCTTCCGCCTGCCGGTAAAGCGCGCTGACCGCGTCCACGTCTCCGGCCATCGCATACTGCGTGGCCATGCGGTACAAGGGACGGGTGTCGCTGTAGTCGGCGGCCTGGCGGGCAAGCGTCTCAGCACCCTGCCGATCCCCAGCCCTCTCCCGCAACGCGGCCAAGTCGTACAAGGGACGGGTGTCGCCGTGGCCGGCGGCCTGGCGGGCAAGCGTCTCAGCACCCTGCCGATCCCCAGCCCTCTCCCGCAACGCGGCCAAGTCGTACAAGGGGCCGGTGTCGCCGTGGCCGGCGGCCTGGCGGGCAAGCGTCTCAGCACCCTGCCGATCCCCAGCCCTCTCCCGCAACGCGGCCAAGCGGCGCATTGAAGGAATGTCGCCGTGGTCGGCGGCCTGGCGGAGAAGGATCTCGGCACCCTCCCAATCCCCAGCGCTCACCCGCAACGCGGCCAAGCGGCGCAGAGTGGCGACATCGCCGTGTTCCGTCCCCCGGCGAGCCAGGGCCTCGGCACTCTCCCGATCTCCCGCGCCCTCCCGCAGCTCGACCAAGTGGAAAAGAGCTTCGGTGTCGCCGTGTTCCGCCGCCTGGCGGGTAAGCGTCTCGGCGCCCTCCCGATCTCCAGCGCCCTCCCGCAACGCGGCCAAGTGGCGCAGAGAATCGACATCGCCGTCGTCGGCGGCCTGGCGGAGAAGAATCTCGGCACCCTCCCGATCCCCAGCGCCCTCCCGCAGCATGGCCAAGCGGAAGAGAGCTTCGGTGTCGCCGTGTTCCGCCGCCTGGCGGAGAAGGATCTCGGCACCCTCCCGATCCTCAGCGCCCTCCCGCAACGCGGCCAAGCGGAAGAGAGCTTCGGTGTCGCCGTGTTCCGTCCCCCGGCGAGCCAGGGCCTCGGCACCCTCCCGATCCCCCGCGGTCTCCCGCAGCATGGCCAAGCGCCGCAGAGAGACGATGTCGCCGTGGTCGGCGGCGCGGTGGCGGAGATAGTGGGCCCATTGCAGGCGGTGCCGGGCTTCTGCTGCTTCGGCGATGTTGTTCAGGTCGTCGGGGTCGGTGAGGTGGGTGTGGGCGGCGTGCCAGAAGGAGGCGGGTGGGCAGAGGTGGCGTCGGGTGTCGCGGCCGTGTTGTTCGAGGTAGT
>NZ_JAAPBF010000093.1 GCF_022695985.1 Streptomyces sp. NP-1717
GACGAGCCGACGACACCGAAGTCGCCTGGGCAGACGGAACGTTCGCAGCGGGAGATGACAGCCACCAGCACCAGCGGAGCAAGGTATCCCGTTGGACCGTCCAAGGGCCGGTCCAACGGGGACGTCTCCGCCCCGGGGGTGGCGGAGGGGCTCGGGCACCAGGGGGTGCCCGAGCAGGACACACCTGCCGGTGTCGCCGTCTCTGCCGCTGTGCCGTCGCCGTTGCCGCGTGCTGCTGATCAAGCCGCGCTGCACCGTGTTGCCCGCCGCCGCGAACGCCAAACCGAGCAGCGCAAAGAGCGCGTCGACGTCCGCTACAGCGTCGATGAGAAGACCGGCATCCTCGGCATGGCCCAGTCGCTGAACATCGCCGCCGCCCACTACGTCGGCGCCGTCGTCATGGCCCACGTGCACGGTGACCTCGCCCTGCCCGGCCAGCGCACCCCGCTGGACGACTACATCGACGAACTCAACGCGCTGCGCGCCCAGGTCACCCACATCGGCCGCAACATCAACCAGATCGCCTGGAAGCTCAACTCCGGCGGCCACCCACACCCCGGGGACAGCGCCCTGCTCGCCCAGACCGAGCACACCCTGACCGCCGTAGGCGCGGCCGTGCGGGACATCGCACAGGCCGCGAACCAAGCGGTCAGCAAGAAGGCCGTCCGTTGATCGCGAAGATCAACAGCGGCAAGAGCACCGCCGGCCTCATCCGCTACCTCTTCGACACAGAGAAGGCGAAGGGCCACACGGACCCGCACCTGGTGGGCTCCTGGGACGGCTTCGCCCCCGACCCCGGCCGCGCCGACGACTCCGACGCCGTAAGGAAGCTCCTGGTCGCGGATCTCGACCTGCACGTCAAGCAGGCCGGACGGCTGGGCCGCGCCCCGGAGAAGCATGTGTGGCACTGCTCGGTCCGCGCCGCCGAGAGCGACCGCATCCTCACGGACGAGGAATGGGCCGACATCGCCCGCCGCGTCGTTCACGCCACCGGTATCGCCCCCGAGGGCGATGCGGACGGCTGCCGGTGGGTCGCGGTCCGGCACGCACCGGACCACATCCACATCGCCGCCACCACGGTCCGGGCGGACCTGCGGACCGCCCGGCACTGGAACGACTACCTCACCGCAGACCGTGAACTCGCCGCCGTCGAGAAGCACTACGGCCTGCACCAGGTCGTACGCGGCGACCGCACCGCCGCCAAACGCCCCACCCGCGCCGAGCAGGAGAAGGCCAAACGCGCCGGCAGCAAGACAACGGCCCGTGAGCGTCTGCGTGCCGCAGCCCGCACGGCGGTGGCCGCCGCGACGAGCACGGAGGAGTTCCTCACCCTGCTGGAGCACACCAAGGGGGTGCTCGTCGACGTCAAGCGTTTCCCCTCCGGCGACGTCCGCGGCTACACGCTCGCCCTCGAAGGTGACACCAACAGCGGGGCGGAGCCGATCTGGTACTCCGGGTCGAAGCTCTCCCCTGACCTGTCGTGGCCCAGGGTCAGCGAACGGCTGACCGCCACAGCCGCCACCGCCGCCCCGTGGCAGGACGCGATCACCGCCATCGAGTCCATCCCCCACGCTCTCGCCCACGACGGGGCGCCGGCCGCGCAGGCCCACATCGCCGCACTCGGCGAATCCCTTGATGCCCTGCCGCTGCTCGCTCCCGCCTCCTACCGGGAGGAATTCCGGCGGGCGGCAGCGGCCTTCGAACGCGCCTCCCGCTCCCGCGTCCAGGCTGAGAACCACCACGCCGCGCGGCTGCGGGGAGCGGTCAGGGCCATGCTCCGCACGCCACCCCCGAACAGCTCTGACGGCACGCTCCTGGCTCTGCTGCTCGACACGATCGTCCTCGCCACCGCTGCCACCTTGCGATGGCACGACCTGCACCAGCACGACCAGCAGGTCACCGCCACGCGTGATGCCCTCACCCACCTCCACGTGGCCGCGGACCAGGCCGCCGTCACCGCCCTGGCCACCGTCAAACGGGCAGGGCCGAGCAGTCCCGTGGTCCGGCTCCGGTACGAGCATGTCGTCCGCGTGGTGCTGCCCGAACACGCCGACCGGATTCTCAACGCCGCTGACTGGGAGGCGCTCGCCGTCACCCTCGCGCGAGCCGGCACCCGTGGCCTGGACCCCGTCGACGTCCTCCGCGCCGTTGCCCAGCGCCCCCTGGACGACGCCCGGTACCCCGCACGCCTTCTCGCCTGGCGCATCCAGCAGAGCACCTACACCGCACAGACACCAAGCACCACGCCGTCGGCACCACGGCTCACGCCAGGCCCGGCACCCGTGTCCGGCGGGCCGCGCACCCGCCACTGACCCCCGGAAGCCAAGTCCAGCGAGTCGTGGAGGTACCTCATGCCCCGCGCACCACCTGAGCGATTCACCGCGAAGCGCTCACCAGTTCAGACCCCTTCCACACGACATTGCAGAAGGAACCGCCCATGCCCCAGACCCACTTCCGCCCCGACGTCGTCGCGCTCTTCGCCGACGTGGACTGGCACGGCCACCTCGACGACCCCCACCGCGCTTACCACCGTGACGGGCGTCCCTTCACCCTCGCCGAGCAGCGCCTGCTCGTCACCATCACCCCGGAAGAGAAGGCCGCCGGGCACCAGCAGATACGGCGCGAGAACGAGTGGCTGGACGAAGTCGATGCGATGAGGGACGACTTCGTTGCCCTCGTCAGGAAGTACCTCGACCAGCTCCCCAAGAACGCCGTGGTCGCCGACGCCATCAGCATCATGACCGACGAGGACTACGCCGAGTACGAACGCCTCGTCCCGATCGTCACCGCACAGGACACCCTCGAATACCGCGCCACCCACGGAAACTCGACCGAACACCTCACCCGGCACACGGAGGACTGACCGCACACGCCGACAGCGGCCGACTGCAGGCGAGCCCCAGAGCCCCAACGGCTGCCGAGTGCCCGCCTGAGGCCACCACCGCACACAGACACGCACCGCAGCCCCGCATGCCGAAACGGCCTGCGGGGCTGCGCAGTTACGAGCCTCCGGTGTGAACACACCTCACTGCGAGGCCGGTTCGGACAAGAGGCAGGGGTGAGGCGACGGGCTTGGCACCGGGGCACGGACGACGGCGTTGCCCGTCAGTCGGCCGGGGCGCGCAGGAGTCGGTCCTTGGTGCTCTCGGGCAGCACCCCGCGCAGGACCGGCGCCGAAGAGGCAAGGGATGCGGCAAATGCTCCGACGAGATCGTGCGGCACGCCGGCGGAGAACGACACCGCCCACAAGTACGGTGCGCCAAGGGCGGGTTCGGCCCACGCCTGCCACCCGGCCGGACCCGCCTCATCGCCGGCGAGGGTCAGGGCGCTCGGGTCACCATCCTGGATGAGCGGCGGCACCTCACCGAGGCTCACGTACGTGGTGAACATGGGGTCCACCGCCCCGGAACGGGGATGGTCGATGTCGCGCAGCCAGCCGCGCGTGGTGAGCGTGTCGAGGACCAGCTCGGGTCCGGCGGACCCTGCGGTGGGCTGGTGGCGGTTGTTGAGAGCGGCGAGGAAGTCGCCGAGGACCTCGCCGGGGATGCCGGGGGTGAAGTAGGCCGACCACGCGGCGAGCGGGCTGCTGGTGTCCTCACGGGCGGAGACCTGCCAGGCGACCGGCAACTCCCCCAGGAGGAACGGCTCGTCCGCCAAAACCCACTGGGCCCAGCGCAGCGTGTCGCGGCTGATGTGCAGGACGGTACTGCGCAGAACCTGCCGGTCCTCCGCTGCTTCATCCGGCTCGCGCCTGCCACGGACAACCGTGAGATTCGCCCAGCCGAGCCCGGTGAGCGGGTCGGCCACCCTCTCGTAGAGACGTCCGTCATCACCGGCCAGATACCGGGGACCAACCCAGAACGCCTGGGCTCCGGGCGAGGCGGGCGGTTCAAGCGGGAACTCGGGATACAGAGGCGCCTCCAAGTCTAGGGGTGCGTAACTACAAGCCACCGGCGGTGTGGTGGGGACGGCGCGGGGGTTTCGTTTCGGATCGCCCGGCCTGTTCCGACTCGGAACGGCCTCCGTGGTCCGCAACGGAATGGAGCAGCCGCAGAGCTTCGACGACGGTAGAGAATCCGACCAGCGCAAACCACGGTCACGAGCAACCGCCCCTCTGACCTGGCAACTTCGAGGAAGGTCGTCTACGTTGACATGCCCTGCCCACCCTGACCAGTCCTTCGTCGATCCTTCCTGTCTGCCCCCGGCGAACTGTCCGCTGTCATCGAGTAGAGGCGTTTGACAGCGAATCCAGTTTCCTCGGCTTCCTTGCCAGCGAACCTAGTGGCAAGAGGGCCCTTGGCACGTCTCAGAGTGGTCATCGCTTCCGGCGGTAGCGAAGGAAGACGGCAGCGAGATCTGGCAGTTCCCTGGTGACGGCGACGATGTCGGTCCGGTCGGCACGGCTCAGGGCGACAAGACAGACGACTGTGGCGCAGATGAAGCCGAGCAGGAGTGCGAGCGGAAGAAGTAGCCATACTTCGATAGGCACGGTTGGTCTCCACGGTTGGTGGGCCGGGGGATGTCCCCTGCGGATGACGGGCAGATCGGGGGAAGAAATCACCGTGCCTGTGGGTCCGCCCAGCCGATGGCGGAATCGGCCGTGGCGCGAGCTGCGGCGCGACGTTCTTCGGCCCGGACGGCGAGACGACGGGTCTTGCGACGGACTCGTTCACCGAACGCAGCCGGGTCAGAGGCGCCGGCGTGGGCAGCGGCCTCGGTCCAAGTTGCGCCGTCACCGGCGGCCAAGGCGATTACGACCAGGCGTTCCTCAGACGTCAGGTGCTGCACGATTCTTAGGAGGCGGTCGTCGTGGATGGCCGTGCCGAGGCGGGCGTCGGAGAGGTCGGCCCGGTCGGCGACGAGGTCATAGAGGCACAGGCCGTCGCCGAGCGGGGCGTCCAGGAGTAGCAGTCGGGAGCGCCGTACGCGGCGGCGCCACAATGGGACGAGCTGGCGGTGGATGGTGTGGACCTCGGCGCGCAGCTGGCCAAGGACTTCTGGTTGCAGACATCCGTGCTCGTCCAGTGACCGGGTCCAGTCACCCATCAGGGCGGTGGAGACCGCCTCGTTCCAGCGTGTGCTCCGGTTCACCCCCAGAACGCGGGCGGCGAAATTCTCTACCTTGTCCTGTCGGTTCTGGAGTGCATCGGCGCGTGCCTCCAGCGCCGCCATCAGGTCCGGCACGGGCCCTTCGGAGTCCTTGACCCAGTCCGTGTTGTAGCGGGCGTCCTCGCCAACACGCAGCCGCACCGTGACACCCGGGAGGGTGATGGGTGACGCTGGTTCCAGGGCGGCCATGACGGCGTCCACCGCGGGCTCCCGGATGATGTCCCGCAGATGGCGCTGTACGAGACCGCCGTCGTCAGTCTCGTACAGGAAGGCCCCCATGGGGAGGCCCGTCTCCTTGTGGACTCCGCCGGAGGTTGCGCGGACGCGAACTTCGTGGCTCTGGACATACCAGATCGGTGGGATCGGTGGGAGTACCAGCTTGGTGAGGTCAGGTGCGGACGACGTAGCGGTGGTGGAGAGTTCGAGATCAGGCACGGTGGGCTCCTGGGTTCGGATCAGCAGCTTCACCTCTTCGGTCCCGGCAGATGCCCTGAGCGGCAATAAATCTTGGACGGATTCTGCAGACGCTTGTTGGCCCATCACACGGTAGTTGCGGGCCGAGAGAGTCGCCTGCGATTCAAGGGACGTACTCTCGCTCCCCACACCGCCAGGCGGCGTCTTGAGTCTGTACGGCCTGCTCAGCGGGCAGGAGAAACTAGCTGCGAGACCCTACAGCTTCCGGCTCAGCCGCAACCGATACAGGGTCACGTCTCTCGGTGTCGGTGCGCGTACTTAGGGTTCCAATATGATCAAGCTCCCTGATGCCACACTGCACCGGTTGAACACCGAGGTCCTAGAGGCCGGCGGCTGGCTGCCGTTCGGCGGGATGTTCGACATGATCGAGGAGTGGCCGGCCAGCCTCCCGACCAAAATCGGTGTCTACGTCTTCTTGATCGGCGGGAACGAGCCCATCACCTATCCGGTCGGCGAGTCCTCAATCGTCTACTTCGGCAAGGCCGAACAGCAACGTGGAGTGCGGGGCCGGGTCAGCCAGCATCGAGGCACGATTATGAGAGGCTCTCGTGGGCGTTGGCCAGGGCACGCCGCGCACGAATGGCTGATGGCACGAGGTGGCTTCTGCATGTACTCCCTGGCCCCCGACCATGATCCCTTCACCTCCGCATGGGTAGAACGCGAGCTGATCCATGCGTTCCAACGTCTGCATCGCACGCGACCTGTGGGCAACGGAACCGCCGCCTGATGTCGGCGGCGCACTCCGTTCACGCTGCACGACTGGGTTCTGTGGTTATCGCCTTGTTTGGTTGGCAAAGGACAACTGTCTGTGTCTCCGGCTGAGGCAGTTGTCAGCGAACCTAGTCGTGCGATGTGAACGTGCGACTTCAGCCGCCAACGAAAGGGGCCCCGTCCGGTGTCGTGAAGAGTCCCCAACAGCGGTCAGAGGTGGCGACGGAGGCGTCCACACACGCTTCCTGGACCGGAGCCGTTCAGGGCAGCAGGGCCGCGTCGAGGTAGTCCTGGACCGGCTCGAACAGTCCGTACGGTACGTACTGCGGGATGTCACCGTGCGCGACCCAAGCGAGTTCGGCCAGCTCCTCCGTGTCCGCGACGTACGCGGTGCCGCCAACCACCTCGCAGGCCGTGTACGACATCAGCCGGCCCGTCTTCGGGTGGATCCGCTCACCGAGCAGCTTCACTGCGGCCACGTCCAGACCGGTCTCCTCCCGGGTCTCCCGCACGGCGGCGTCCTCGCGCGCCTCGCCGGGCTCGACTTCTCCGGCCGGGAACTGCCAGGAGAGCTGTCCCTCGTTGACCCTGCGGCGCACCATGAGCACGCGCCTCTCACTGACGACAATGGCCGCAGCGATGCCGGGTCGTTCTTCCGCGTTCGGCTGCGTCACGTCTGCTCCTCCAGGACGGCCAGGGTGGGTGGGAAGATCGTATCGACGGGGATGAAGCGGGGCACCGAGTTTCTGGGGACCCACATGACGTCGATGTTCTCGACCGCGTCGGTGTTGCTGGCTTCGCCCGCCAGGTACTCGCAGAGGAAGTACTCGCACAGCACTCCGGTCACGGGGTGAAGCCGGTTACCGAGGTGCTGCCGGACCACGCAGTGGACACCCGTCTCGTCCAAGGTCTCCCGCACGGTGGTGGTCTCTGCCTTGCCTCCCGGCTTGATGACCCCGGCCGGGAACTGCCAGGTGATCCCGGCAGCGTCGTCATCACGCCGGCACACCAGCAGGACATCGCTGTCGCGGATGACTACCGCGATGGCCACGCGGAGCGCCTGCGCGCCTGGCGGCGTCGAGAGCGCCGCGGCCTGCTCCTTCGCCAGCAGGAGCGCGAAGCGCTGTCGAGCCGCTGCGGGGGCCTGCTCGTGGGCCGTGTCGAGGAGTTGCTGCATCTCCCTGCGCGGCACGACAGACGCGTCGGAGTGCCAGGTGGCCACCGTCCTTACGGCGATACCCAGGCGTCCAGCGAATTGCTCGTTGCCGAGGCGAAGGGCGGACTGCAGCAGGCAGGCGTAGCGGCCACTCCAGCGCTCGATCACGTCCACAGAACTCCCCTTCGTCGCCGACCCTGTGCAGGACCCGTGCGCCCAAAGTGCACTGCCACTGCACTGGCGCTTCATGGTTGCGCAGCGGAAGCCCCGGAAGAATCGGAGTCATCAGGGCCAAGGAATCACCCGCCGAAAGCTCAGTCCCTGACGGCGGATAAGGGGCGCCGAAGCGCCGGACGACCACGAGGAGATTCTAGATGTGCAGCTTCAGCGGTTAACAGAGATAGGGAAGTTGGCTGAATCGCGACTCTCGGGGCGGCTGTCGGCGGCTCTCTGGCCGACGTTCGCCCATCCGGGGCATTGCTCGCTCGCCCGAACCCCTCTGCCGACGCCGGTAACCTCAGCAGACGAGGGCTGATCAACCGTCATGTTCGGTTGTCAGCAAGGCGAAAGGGAGCCAATGGCCGAGGACCAGACACACACTGTCGAGCGCACGCTCGTCCTGCTCAAGCCCGATGCGCTGGCGCGTGGCCTGGCAGGAAGGATCATCACGCGATTCGAGGACACCGCGCTGAAGATCGTCGGCACGAAGATGAAGTGGATGGATGCGGAATTCACCCGCAGGCACTACTTCGACCTTGAGGAGCGGCTTGGCTCGGAGGTCTACAACGTCACCTCGACGTTCATGCAGCAGGGGCCGGTCATCGCCCTGGTGCTGGAAGGGTTCGATGCCATCGCCACCGTCCGCAAGATCGTCGGCAGCACGTACCCCAATCAGGCTCCGGCTGGCACCGTGCGAGGCGATCTCTCGCACTACAGCTCGGCGGCCAGCGTCGCCTCGGGCAAAGCCGTCGCGAACCTCGTGCACGCCTCCGGCAACGCGGAGGAGGCGAAGCAGGAGGTGGAGCTGTGGTTCGACAAGGACGAACTGCAGGACTACAAGACGCTTGCCGAGATCTACACCTACTGACAGCGGGTCACGGCGTCACTGAGCGAGCGCCGTTGCGTTGACCACCAATGGGGCACGACCGTCCGATCTGAGAGGGCACCATGACCAACCAGACCCGCCTGGCCTCCGCTGACGAACTGGAGTCGATCTTCCAGCGAGAGCTGGGGACCGACCGGTGGGCGGCGACCGAGACCGCGTACGCCCTGGCGGTACGCCACCGCGACCTGGGCGACTGGCCCACGTCGCGTGAATGGGTGCAGCAGTGCTTGCGTCTCCTGGAGGGATTCCCCAGCGAGACAGAGGAGCAGGTCGCCACCGGCCGCATGTCGGTCGGCGGAGTCCAGTTGCCGACGTACCTGCACGCGGGTGTCGTCAAGGACCGCTTCGGCGACCTCGGCTGACACCACGGAACCACCACGGGTGATGCGGCCGGCATCCGGCTCGGCCGCATCACCCTCGCGCTTGTTGACCACCAACTCCACAGCGATCGCCCGACCGGACAGGCCCCTGCGGCAAGGGTCCGGCCGGCTTCGCCATGCCTGAACCGAGGAGGCAGTTACCCCGTGGCCGTCGAGATCGAGATGCGCGCCCGCTTCACCAAGGAAGCCCACGACCAGCTCGTCACCCGCCTGAAGGCGGACGGAGAGGACCTGGGCACCGACGACAAGCACATCTACTTCTACGTACTCCCCGACCAGCTCTTGAAGGTCACCGATAACACCGCCGCCGGGACCGCCAAGATCACTCTCAAGGGAAGCAAGATCGGGCAGGGCGCAGCCTTCCCGGAGACCGAGTTCGCCATCGCCCCCGCCGACGTCCCCGCCGCGGTGAAGGTGTTCAACGCCCTCGGGTTCGAGACGGCGATGCACGAGGCGTTCAACTTCCGCCACAACTTCCGTTTCGGCAGTGTGGAGATCGCCGTCAAGTGGAGCGAGGCGTGGGGCTACCACGCCGAGTTCGAGGTGCTGCTGGAGGACGACGCCCCGGACGCGGCCCGCGACGAGGCGGCGGCCACGATCACGGACGTCGCCACGGCACTGGGCGTGACCCTGATGACGGAGCAGGAGCTGGCCGACTTCACCGCCGCCTTCGAGGCCGCCGAGAAGGAGCGCAAGGAGCGCGAACAGCAGGCCACACCGATCCGGTAGGGAACACCACCACGGAGACCACCAAGGGGGTGGGCACGAATGAGCACGACCCCGTTGACCGCAAGCCTGATCGACCTGGCTGCCCGAGGGCAGCTCCCGCTCCACCAGCACATGGACCAGGCCACCATCGCATGGATCGGCGACAACAGGCCCGACCTCCCGCAGGCACCACCGCCGGCCTTGCGTCCACTGTCGCGAGAGCTCCTGATGCGCGGCGGACTGCCCACCCGGTGGTGGGCCGACCCGCGCCTGTACACCTCGCTTCACGGCGCCCGACACGCCATGAGGACGGCGGCGCTGGCCGCCGTCCTCGCGGAGACGAACGACCTGGACGACGCTGACACCACCACGGCGATCATCGCCGCCGCCGTCCACGACTGCCAGCGACGCAACGACAAGGACGACCAAGGACATGGCGCCCGCGCGGCCATCTGGCTCGCCGCGAACGCCGACACCGTCTGGGCGCACTTCGGCCTCACCGCCACGCCGAGGCCCATCATTCAGGCGGCAACCGCCGTCCGGTTGCACGACATTCCGTACCAGGCGTTCACCGCCGACGACCGGACCGACCATTCCCGTGCCGAGCGCATCACTGACGTGGTCAAGACCGCCGACGCCTTGGACCGCTACCGCCTGCCGAAGCTCAAGTGGTGGCCGGACACCCGGTTCGTCCGCGAGGCCGCCTTCGACCAGGCGCGTGACCTCGCCTTCGACCTCGTTCTGGTCTCGGAGCGCGCTTACCTCGCGGGGGCCGGCGACACCGAGGCCGTCCGCTACGCGCTCGCCGAGAAGGGCTTGGTCTGACCATGGACTTCGTCGACTCCTACCACCTGTGGGCCGACGCCCACGCCTTCTTCGACTCCACCCTCATCCCCAGCCCTGCCGACCACACCGACCCGCTCGCCGTCCAGGCCGCGGACTGGGACAGACGGCTCGCTGAGGAAACCCCGAACGGTCATCTGCTCCGGCGGAATGCCCTCTTCGAGGCCCTCAGCGGAAACGGCAAGCTGCACCTGCTGCACGTCACCCACGCTCTGGAGGAGATCAGTCGGCAGGGTGTGCTCTACCCGTCGGGAGGCTGCCTCGTCGGAAGCATCTACTGCGCGCCGCTCACCGCGACCGAACAGGGCTTCCACATGCACAACTTGGGCTCGTACGTCCTGACCAAGGAAGCGCCGGCCTTCCTGGCCAAGCTTGGTGTCACCGACCGCGTCCCCACCCCGCTGATCTTCGAGATCGACACCCCGCCGCAGGCGTATCGCGGGCTCGCCGGAGTGGACTACCTGCGACTGGGTCTCATCCACCTGCAGATCTACAGCCACCTCGAATATCTGCTGAGCAAGAACGAACGGCACCAACTGCGCGAGACGGTCGTCGGCCGCGTAAAGAACTCGGCCGCGTTCCTCGCCACCGCCGCCACTGTCGCTTACCAGGGCACCCGGGTCGACGCCGAGCCGTTCCTGCGGCTGCTCGACGAGACGATCCCCCGCCTGCCGATCCTCGGCTACCTGTACTTCGAAGCGGTCGCCGAGTACCTGATGCTCCACTCCACCTCGCACCACACCCGGCGCCTGGCCGAACTCGGTGAGCTGAACAACTGGCTCTACAAGGAGATGTTGTTCGCCTCCTTCCCCGCCATGGCCGGCAAATTCGACCTTGCGCGGTTCCGCCCCCGCCCGAAGCAACTGGCCGCGCTCATCCACCAGGTCGACCCGACCATCGACACCGCCCACGCCAGCTCGTATCTGGTCGAGAGGATCAGCTACCTGGTTGCCGCGCGCCTCTTCGCGCCCGGCGACGCCCCCGAAGCCTGGCACCACACGCGCTGGGAGTTCGACTCCCTGGCCACCCAGCTCGGCCCGTTACTCGGCCACCTGATCCACCGGGAACTGCGCACCTTCGGCCGCTACCCCGACTTCTACTTCTACTTCGACCAGCACAAGGCACTGCAAGCCTGGAACTACTGGAACCACATGGACATCGTGGCGCCATTCAACGGCACGATGCCCAAGGGCGAGATCGGCATCAACCCGGCCTACCCCAACCTCGACTACCGCGTCTGGCGCGCCGAGCAGGACGATGCCGGCCACCTCCACCCGGCCGAAGAGCTCGCGCTCACCATCGCGCCGCGGCTTGTGGACATCAAGTACACCCTCATGCGCAACAACCAGTGGGCAGCTCCCTCGCCCAGCGCTGCCTGACCGCCGCCGCCGATCGCGGCACACCCCACCCCGAGCAACCTCACACGCAGGAGATCCGTGATGAGCCCCTCCGGCATGCCCTCCGTCGACCTCCTCTGCGAGAAGATCACCTCCGTCCTCGCAGACCCCGCCACCACCCACGGCCTCGCCCGCACCCTCCGAGCCGCCGCCAAGGAGATCGAACTTCATCGGTACCACCACGCCAGCCTGCGCGCCTGGCCCAGCGGCCGGATCGACGACAAGCCCGCCAAGGTACAGATCGGCGGCGGAGCCCACCGCATCGACGGGTACTTCAACATCGACCTCGCCCCGCCGGCCGACCTGCTCTGGGATATCCGCGAGGGCATCCCCCTGCAGGACAGCTGCACCCACGAGATCTTCTCCGAGCACTTTCTGGAGCACATCGACTACCCGCGCTCAGCCAAGTCCTACGTCCAAGAGGCGCACCGGGTCCTCGCGCCGGGCGGCCGGATCATCACCGGCGTTCCCGACGCCGCATTCGCCTTGAGCCACTACCCTCGCCCGCTGGACGCCTCCGACGAGACGATCGAGCGCTGGTACGCCAAACGCGACTGCCTCGGCGACATCAACACCCGCCTCGACCTGGTCAACCTCGTGTTCCGCGACCAGGACGACGACCCCACCTACACCCCACACCTGTGGGCCTACGACCACGAGAAGCTCGTCCAGCTCTTCACGGAGGCCGGCTTCACCACCGTCGAACCCTGGACGTTCGACCCCGCCGTCGCCAACCCCAAGCGCCGCTGGGGCAGCGTCTACGTCATCGCGACCAAGTAGCCCTTCAAGCAGTCCGTGCGTCCGAGGCCCGTGTACAGCGGCCTCGGACGCACGGGTCCAAGACTGCGCCGGGGCGCCCGCACGCAATGCGTATCGCGGTGGAAGCCCTGCCTCATGGACTCGGAATCCGACTGGAGACACTTCCGTGCTTGACCGAATGGTGATTCCCGGCATCACAGAGTTTGCACGCAACGGACTGCCAGCACCCGCGCAGACCGATGACCGGAACCCATGGGTGGACGGGGTCTGCTGGCTGTACTGCGGACAACGCCGGACCCGCGTCCTATGGATCGGTTCGGCCAGTGTCGCGGGCCTCCAAGCCCCCATGTTCGCGTGCGGCCCCTGCATCTCCCAGCTGCACGAAAGGATGTGGCAGACCGTGCTTCTGGGAGACGAACCGGAGAGGCCGACGCCTCGAACGGAATCGGTCGAGCGCGAGACGCACGGTGGGCGACGCCGAGGTCGTCATCGAAGCCCAGGCAGATTTCCAGGTTTGCGAACAGATTGACGACTACTAGAGGGCGGCCAGGAGACAACTCGTCGGTGCCAGCCCGGCACCCTCACGTGGCTGCCTACCGCGCGCTGGGTAGCTGGGACGGAGACAGACCAATAGCAGGCGTGCTAACGGAGGCGCCTATGGTTGCAGTTCGCATTTGTCCGCGCTTATTTGGGCTGAGGTATCCAGGCCGCTCCGCCCCACGACAGAGCTACACGGAGGGGTACAGTTTGGATTGTATTCAGCCTCGGTCAGTCCTGCCGTCCATGCTCACGTTCATACTGACGCATCCACGTACGAAAGTTTCAGGAGTCAGGTCGATTTCCGCGTGATATAGGCGATCGGCTTGCTGGACTTCGGTGCCCGCTGGTTTGCTTCTTCGCGGAACTCCGGCGAGGACTTTCCGGGTGGAGCCACTGCTTCTTTCCTCGATTGCCTACAGGGCAACCCTGCTCGGTCCCTGTTCGGGATCTTTGGGCCTCTCATTCGTACTGGAGGTGACCGCTGCCACCTTTCTCCTGGCGTGGCGGCAATGTACACTTCCCAAGTGCGCTACGAGCAAAGGCCAGTGACTCCGCAGCCCGGAGCGTTCCCTGATGAGAAGGCTCTCTCCGCCGTCGTTTTAGGCAAGCTCGACCGGTGGTTCCACATCGAGGAGCAGGTGCCAGGGCGTTACTGGACCGGCGAAGAGACGCGCATAGACGCAGTGTTCAGGCCCAGGGACCCGAAGGGCTGGCACGATGATGCTCCCGCGTTTGGTGTCGAGTTCAAGAACCCCGCACCGAATACCAGCACCGGGCACCGTTACAGCTGGGTCGCCCAGGCCGTTGGTTACGCGCACTGTGATTGGCAGGGATACGGTCGGCTTGGGATCTTCTTGTGTCCATCGCCTCTGACCTGGCTTCTGTCCCGCGCTGATGGAATCGCTTCTGCCCGCCAGAAGAGGATTGGGCCTGAAGCGCTGGAGCAGGAGCGCCGGAGGGTCCGTGAGTATGGACGACGCTTCGGTAAGGAGTACTCCGATGCCTACGTCGACAATGAGGCGCTGCTAGCCCATCGGCGCACCCTCGGGGAATTGACTTACGAGGAGTTCACCGCTCGCGCCGACGGGTTCGTGGACGCGGACGAGCGCCAGCGGGAGCATGATCTGCGAATGGCCGACGAACTGACGCACCTCATAGGGCAACTCGGTGTCGGTGAACTCATGCCTTACGAGAAGATCGGCTGGGCGCTCATGCGGTCAGGCACCCAGTTGTGGAGCGAGCAAAGCGGAGTGAACCGTGTCCCGTTTCGACTACGGCCGCGCATCGGCTCCCGATGAAATGCGTGACTGGGTGCGTTTAATGATGCGTCAGAGATTGTTGGCCGTCATGATCTTTCAGGCTCTAGCCGTAGGGTGAAGAGACCCACCGCCACTGGTACATCGGTCTGCTGGCGGAAGCGCCACGGGAGAGACGCGGGCTGCTCATCACCGGAATGGTGACCCACCGCTGGGGTTACTTCTATTCCAAGCTGCGCCCCGGAAAGTTCGTTTGGGCTGAGATCCCGCCGACACCGGCAATCCGCAGGTGGGCTGCTCATCGGGCGGGTTTCTACTGGGCGGCGTGATCTGTAGCCCCGCGTTTTCATCACAGCTCACCTGTCTGGAGCTGCACCCGCGACAAGCTAAGTGCGGCCTCGCCCAGCAAAGACTGTGCCGACACGCACCGCTTGCACGACAATGGCCAACGGGACCCGACGTCCCCTCGTTGCCCTAGGTACTTTTGCTGCTCTTGGAGCTCTCGCCGTGACGCTCTCCGTCCCTACTTCGCCTACCGCGCTCGAAACCGTGCTCAAGCGGGTCGTCGAGCGCAAGGCCACCCGCGCTGAAGCAACACTGCAGGCCGACATCCGCCAGTTTCTGTTGGATGCGGACCTCAACCTTGGCGAGCAGGATCTGCTGACCCCCGTGCTGGAAGCCCAGGTGGGTGACGGTACCGGCCACCGAATTGACATCGAGATGGGCGCGACCATCATCGAGGTCAAGAAGGACATCAGTCGTCCGAAGCCCCGCAAGGACGGCGTCGAGCAGCTGGCGAAGTACGTTCGGGCCCGGACTGAGCAGCGCGAACGTCGGCACGTCGGCATCCTCACTGACGGCGCTGACTGGCGGGCCTACACACTGGTCCGCGACGAGCTGAACGAAGTGAATCGCTTCGATGCGCGGGAGCGCAACGTCAAGGCTCTGGATCTAGTCCGGTGGCTCGAAGGCGTCTTGGCGACGTCCGAGGGCGCGGCACCCACGCCGGACGCTATCGCGACCCGCCTCGGAGCGGACAGCGTCGCCCACTCCATCGACAAGACGATCCTCACGGCGCTGTACGAGGAGAACAAAAATCAGCCGACGGTCCAGCTGAAGCGCGATCTGTGGGCACGGCTGCTGCGCAGCGCTCTGGGCGCCCAGTTCGACAACAGCGACGAGCTGTTCATCGAGCACACGCTCCTAGTGAACACCGCCTCGATCATCGCTCACGCCGTGATGGGCATCGACGTGAAGGACACCGCGCCCGCCTCGCTGGTCAACGGTCAGCTGTTCACACAGGCGAGAATCTCGGGGGTGGTCGAGTCGGACTTCTTCGGCTGGCCGCTGGAGACCGAGGGCGGCGAGGGCTTTGTCCAAGACTTGGCCCGTCGGCTCGCCGGCTTCGACTGGTCAAGGGTTGACCACGATGTCTTGAAGGTCCTGTACGAGTCTGTGATCACCACGGAGACCCGTAAGAAGCAGGGGGAGTACTACACACCGGACTGGTTGGCGGAAGCTACGGTGATGGAGGCCGTCCCGGACCCGCTGAACCAGCGGATCATGGACCCGTCATGCGGCTCCGGTACGTTCCTTTTCCACGGCGTCCGACGCTACCTGGCCGCCGCGCGGGGCGCCGGTCTGCCGCTGCCCGAAGCCCTGGACCGCCTGCACGACCATGTCGCCGGCATCGACCTCCACCCCGTCGCCGTTGCGCTGGCCCGCGTCACCTACCTCCTCGCCATCGGCCGCGAGACGCTCACCTCAGAGCGCGGCCCGATAAGTGTCCCCGTTTACCTGGGCGACAGCCTCCAGTGGGACCAGCGCACCGACCTCATCGACCACGGCCACCTCGTCATCAAGACCGGAACAGGTAATCAGCTCTTCGCCAACGAACTTCGCTTCTCCGAAGCCTTGCTGCAGGACCCCAACCGCTTCGATGCGATCGTCAACGAACTCGCCGACAAGGCAGCCGACCCGCACCGCGCCAAGGGCAAACTGGCCTCCCTCGCTGCCGTCTTCAACCGGCACGGCGTCGCCGACACGGACGAGCGGGAAGACCTGACGGAGAACTTCCGTGTCCTGTGCGAGCTGGTCGACGAGGACCGCAACCACATCTGGTCCTACTACGTTCGCAACCTGGCCCGCCCTATGTGGCTGTCCCGCGCCGAGAATCGCGTCGATGTCCTCGTCGGCAATCCGCCCTGGCTGTCCTACCGGCACATGCCCGAGGACATGCAGAAGACCTTCAAAACCATGATGCAAGCCCGGGGCCTGTGGAAGGGGTTCGAGGTCGCCACCCACCAGGACCTGTCGGGCCTATTCATTGCCCGCGCGGTCCAGCAGTACCTGCGCGTGGACGGCTCCTTCGCCTTCGTCGTGCCCAACCCCGTGCTGGACCGCCCCTACTGGACCGGCTTCCGTACCGGCGACTGGACCGACCCAGACCACCCGGTCAAGGTCGACTTCACCGGCTCCTGGGACCTGCGCCGACTACGCCCACACTTCTTCCCTCGCGCCGCCGCCGTCATCTTCGGCCGCCGCCGCCCCCTCTCCATCGGGCAGCAGAGCAACAACGCCGTCCCGTTGCCGCGGGAGACCGAGATCTGGGCGGGGAAGATCCCCAAGAAAGCCGTGCACTGGGAGCGAGCCAAGGGCTGGATCACCCGGAAGGCGGGCGAGTTGCGCTACCCGAAGGAAGGACTGATCAACTCGCCGTACCAGAACCGGTTCGCGCAGGGGGCGACCGTTGTCCCCAAAGTCCTCTTCTTCGTGAAGGAACAGGCGACCGGCCCCCTGGGCTTGGGCGGCGGCCGTGTCTCGATCCGCTCCCAACGCAGCACTCTTGAGAAGAAGCCCTGGAAGGATCTCCCGGACCTCGAAGGATCGGTCGAGAAGCAATTCGTCCGGCCTGTTCTGCTCGGCGAGCACGTCGTTCCCTACCGAATCCTGGGCGCCGACAAGGCCGTCCTGCCCATCGAGGGCACGAATACCCTCATGCATGGTGAGCATGACCACCTCGACCGTTACCCGGACCTGGCGATGTGGTGGCGCAATGCAGAACGGCTGTGGGCTGATCACCGCTCCAGCGACCGGCTCTCCCTGATTCAACAGCTCAACTTCCGGAAGAAGCTGACCGAGCAGCTTCCCGGCGCGCCGCTGAGGGTGGTCTACGGAGCTTCCGGCATGTACGTCACGGCGGCGTTGGTGGACGATCCGAACGCGGTCATCGAGCATAAGTTGTACTGGGGAACCGTTGCCACTCGGCAGGAGGGTACGTACCTGCTGGCGGTGCTCAACTCGCCGTACACCACCGAAGTCGTACGCCCCCTCATGTCTTACGGCAAGGACGAACGGGACATCGACAAGGCTGTATGGGAGCTGCCTATCCCGGACTTCGACCCGTCCGACGCAAAGCACGCACGAATCGCAGAGATCGGTGAGGCCGAATCTCAGCGGATCGCCGAGCTGAAGTTCGAGGGCGGAAAAAGCTACATCCAGATCCGTCGCACCCTGCGCGACTTCCTCCTCAGCTCCCCCGACGCCGAGGAACTGGATCAACTGGTCACCGAACTACTCGGCTGAGATACGCCCTGCACTTCATCGTCCCGCTGCCGCGGTTGCGTCTGGAGGGCGGGGAAGGGCGGGGCTGTGGATTTGCAGAGCTGGCCCAACTTGCGTGAGCGCTGCGTGAGCGGACCAGCTGATGTCAGGGCGGACTCGGTGTCACGCGAACTGGGACCGTGCTCCCCTGATCAGCGGAAACGAGATTCTGCGGCATCACGCGACACTGTCCGGGATGATCTTGCAGGCCCTCGTAATGCGTAGGTCTCGGGTTCGAATCCCGAAGGCGGCTCCGCTCAAGCCCCGGAACTCACTCGCCGTGATCTGGGGCTTTTGCTTTTTCTGGCGCTCCTCTTCCTCAGCACGTAGTGGGGGGCGTTGACTTACCCGCGCAGGGTGGCCACGACGCACCCCGAGGCGACGGGATGTCAGGAATTCGCTTTGACCGCGAGGACCGGACACGGCGAATCCAGGAGGATTCGCTGGGCCGAGGATCCCAGGAGGAGCTTGCCGACCGCGCTGCGGTGCCGAAGCCCGATCACCACCAGGGAGATCTCGGACGACCCCGCCAGTTCGACGATCTCCTCGGCCGCGTCGCGCCCGCCGACCACCTGGTGTATGTCGAAGTCGACTCCCAGCTCGGTCAGGCCCTGTCGGACACGGTCGAGGTCTCTCTGTTGTGCGAAACCGCGGTCGACGTACGCGTCGCCTCGCGAGGTGTTCATCACCAGCAGGGTCTCGCCCCTGGTGCGGGCCTCACCGACTCCGGCGCGCAGCGCCGCTTCTCCCTCCGGCGAGGGCACGTATCCCACCAGTACCGTCATGGCCACCCCTTTCAGGACCGTCGCTCGACGAGCGGACGCACGATGTACCGGCCGACCAGCGGCCAGACCAGTACGAGCACGATCACCGTGTAGATCACGTAGGACACCGGTCCGCCCAGCAGACCGGAGAGTTCGCCGCCCGACAGCTGAAGAGACCGCCGGCCTTGCAGTTCCGCGCGGGGGCCGAGGATGACGCCGACGATCAGTGGCAGCACCGGCAGCCCGAATCTCCGCATTCCGAAACCGATCAGTCCCAGCGTCAGGAGGAGGAACAGGTCCAGGGGCTGGGCATTGACCGCGTAGGCACCCATCGACGCGAAGAACACAATCCCCGCGTACAGATAGGAGCGCGGTATCCGCAGCAGCCTGGCCCAGACCGGCGCGAGCGGCAGATTCAGCAGGAGCAGCAGCAGATTGCCGATGAACAGGCTGGCGATCAGCGCCCAGACAAGTGCCGACTCGCGCTCGAACAGCAGAGGGCCGGGCTGGATTCCGTACGACTGGAATGCCGCGAGCATCACCGCGGCGGTCGCGTTCGTCGGTAGCCCGATGGCGAGCATCGGCACCAGGGTGCCCGCCGCGGACGCGTTGTTCGCCGCCTCCGGGCCGGCGACTCCCTCGATCGCCCCCTTGCCGAACTGCTCGGGGTGCTTGGTCAGCTTCTTCTCCGTGGCGTACGACAGGAACGTCGGTATCTCCGCGCCGCCGGCCGGCATGGCCCCGAAGGGAAAGCCGAAGGCGGTGCCGCGCAGCCATGGCTTCCAGGACCGTTTCCAGTCCTCCCGGCCCATCCACGGCACGCCGACGGGGATCACCGCCGCGGATTGACGCCGCAGATGCGCCGCCACCCAGAGGGCCTCGCCGACGGCGAAGATACCGACGGCGACCACCACCACATCGATGCCGTCGGCGAGCTGGGGGACACCGAAGGTGAGCCGCTGCTGCCCGGAGACCGAATCGATTCCGACAATGCCGATCACCAGGCCGACGGCCAGCGAGGCGAACCCGCGAACGCGCGACGAGCCGAGTACCGCGGTGACCGCGATGAAGGAGAGCAGCATGATCGCGAAGTAGTCCGGTGCGCCGAGACCGACCGCGAAATCCACCACGAGCGGGGCGACGAGCACCAGCAGCAGCGTGCCGATCGTCCCGGCGACGAAGGATCCGATCGCCGCGGTGGCGAGCGCCTGCGCCGCCCGGCCGGCCTTCGCCATCTTGTTGCCCTCGATGGCTGTGACGACCGAGGCCGATTCGCCGGGCGTGTTCAGCAGGATCGAGGTGGTCGAACCGCCGTACATGCCTCCGTAGAAGATGCCGGCGAACATGATGAACGCCTGGGTCGGCTCCATTCCGTACGTCACCGGCAGCAGCAGAGCCACGGTCATGGCCGGCCCGATTCCGGGCAGGACCCCGACCGCCGTGCCGATGGTGACGCCGATCAGCGCCAGCAGAAGGTTCATCGGGGTGACGACGTGCGCGAACCCCTCGAACAGATGGTTCAGGTTGTCCATCACAGGATTCCTTGCAGCACGCCGGCCGGGAGATTGACGCCGAGCCCGATCGCGAAGGTGTAGAAGGTGATCAGCGACAGCGCCGCCGCGATCGCCAGGTTGCGAAGGTAGTGCCGGTTGCCCAGGGCGAAGGCCGTTCCCCAGAACAGGAGGGCCCCGCTGATCACCCAGCCGAGGGGCTCGATCAGAACCGCGTTGACGACGAACGCGCCGATCAGCAGCAGAATCGTCCGCCAGTCGATCGGATTCGTCAGGTCGACGTCCTCACCGGCCTCCGGTTCGACGCGACCGCCCCGCGCGACATCGACGGTGTACACCAGGGCGACCACCAGGAGCAGTACTCCCAGGAGCACGGGTATCGTGCGCGGCCCGACCGGGTCGGTGCTGCTCGTCGAGTGCGCGATACCGGTGGCGTCGACGATCACCAACACGCCCAACAGGGCGAGGAACGCGCACACGCCGTACTGTGCGCGGTCCCCGCCGGGGGAGCGGCGGGAACCCGCGTCGGTGTCCGCGTTGACGTCCGGGCTCATGCCAGGCCGAGCTCTGCGAGGATGTCGGCGACGGCCTTGTCCTGTTCCGTCAGGAAGGCGGCGAACGCGTCGCCGGTCGTGAACGCGTCGGTCCAGCCGTGCTTGGTCAGCTCGGCCTCCCACTCCTTGGAGGAGTGCATCGAGGTCAGCGAGTCGATCCAGACCTTCTTGTCGGCGTCGCTGATGCCGGGCGGGGCGACGATTCCGCGCCAGTTGGTGAAGACCATGTCGATACCCGAAGACTTCAGCGTCGGAGCATCCTTGAGGGCTTCGATCGGCTTCTCGCTGGTCACCGCGAGCACCCGCACCTGACCCGCCTCGATCTGGTCGAGGAACTCACCGAAACCGCTGACACCGAAGGCGATCTTGCTGCCGAGGATCGCCGGGAGCAGCTCACCACCGCCGTCGTAGCCGATGTAGTTGACCTTCTTCGGCTCGATGCCGACCGCCTTGGCGAGCTGCATCGGAAGCAGGTGGTCCGGTCCGCCGAGCGACGAGCCGCCCCCGACGGCGACGTCCTTGGGGTTGTTCTTCCAGGCGGTGACGAGATCGTCGATCGTCTTGTACGGGGAGTCCTTCGGCACGACGATCGCGCCCGCCTCCTCCACCATCTTGGCGAGCGGCGTGGTCTGCGAGAGCGTCGCCTTCGACTTCGAGGTGTACGCGGCGCCGACGACTCCCAGCCCCATCTGCATGGCGAGCTTGCCGTTGCCCTTCTCGTTCACGGTGCGCTGCAGACCGACCGTGCCGCCGGCGCCCGGGAGATTGAAAACCTGAACACCGGACGCGATCTTGGCGTCCTCCATCACCTTGGCCGCCGTCCGCGCCGTGGTGTCGTACCCCCCGCCCGGGGTGTTGGGGACCATGATCCGCAGGCCGGTGACGGGCTCGTCACTCTTGCCCGTTCCTTCTTTCTCCGCGGTGGCGCCGCAGGCGCCCACCGCGACCATGGATATGGCGGCCAGGGCACTGACGACAGCGGTTCTTCGAGTTCTCATGGCCTGTCTCTTTCTCTTCCGGCAGTCGGAGGCCATGATTGTGCGACTCGCCGGATACCACGTCTGCGTTGTGTCGGCATTGAAGATTGAGTTAATTGTGGTCCTCACTTTTCGCCGCCATACCCTCGCGGGCGAGCTGTTGGTACTCCAGCTCGCCATCGTCGTCGTGGTGCTGCTGGCGGTCGCCGCCGTCTCGCTGGCCCAGTCGGAAGCGACCTTCGACCGGATCGAAGGACGACGGGTCACCGCGCTCGCCGAGCAGCTGGCCGGCAACCCCTTGGTGTCCAGTCAGCTCGGCCGGCCGGCGCCGGGCGAGACGCTCGCCCCGCTCGTGCAGACCACGCTGACCCAGTCGGTGGTCACCTCCGTTTCGGTCGCCGACAGCCGTGGCAGAATCGTCAGCTCCACGAATCCCACGGTGATCGGCACGGAGCTGCCGCTCGGCCCCGGCGTCGCCGAGGCCCGCGGCTGGTCGGGCGAGCTGGTCCTGGACGGTGACCGGCAACTGGTGGCCCAGGTTCCGGTGATCGAAGCGGCCCAACCCGGCCTCGGCCGGCATCTCGGCACGGTGATGATCGGTGAGGCGTCACCCACGATCTGGCAGCGGCTGAGTGGCGCGTCGTCGTATCTGCTCGCCTACCTCGGCATCGCGAGCGGGCTCGGTCTGATCGGCTCGTGGCTGCTGGCCCGGCGTACCAAGCGCCAGACCCTCGGTCTGGAGCCACGTGAGATCGCGGGGCTCGCCGAGCACCGCGAGGCGATGCTGTACGGGATCGCGGAAGGGGTGATCGCCCTCGACCCGCAGTTGCGGCTCACCCTGGTGAACGAGGTCGGCAGGCGGTTGATCGATCTGCCTGAGCACTGCGTGGGGATGAGCCTGGCCGATCTCCGGATCGAGGGCCGACTGCACGACGTACTCGCCGGATCCCCCGATGGCACGGCCGAGCGGCGCGACGAAGTGGTCATTCGCCGGGGCCGGGTACTGGTGATGAACCGGATGACCGTCACCAAGGACGGCCGGCGGCTGGGCTCGGTCACGACGTTGCGGGACCGTACCGAACTCGCGCGTCTGGAACGGGAGATCGGATCGTTCCGCAGCTCCGCCGAGCTGTTGCGCGCGCAGGCCCACGAGTTCGCCAATCAGCTGCACACGATTTCCGGGCTGATCCAGATCGGTAAGCACCACGAGGTGGTGGGGTACGTCCGCGCGCTGAGCAAGCACCGCCAGTCGCTGGACACGACCCTGACCAGGCGGGTCCGCGACATGGCTGTCGGTGCTCTGCTGATGGCGAAGTCCTCGCTCGCGGCCGAACGCAAGGTCGTGCTGCGCGTCTCGGAGCACACGGCCCTCGACCGGCTGGCACCGGAGGAATCGGTGGACGTGGCGACGGTGGTCGGCAACCTCGTCGACAACGCCGTCGACGCCGCGGCGGCGGGCGACGACGGCAACGGCGCCTGGGTGGAGGTCGAGTTGAGGCAGGACGCGTCCAGCGTGGAGATCGTGGTGCGCGACTCGGGCCCCGGCGTGGCGCCCGAGCTCGCCCAGGAAGTCTTCTCGCACGGCTTCACCACGAAGGCCGCTCAGGAGGGGGAGCGCGGCATCGGGCTGGCGCTCACCCGGCTCGTCTGCGAGCGCCGAGGCGGCGAGGTCGCGGTGACCAACACCCCGGACGGCGGCGCCATGTTCACCGCGAGAATGTCCGTCGGCAATCCGGTCGGCGCGGTACCGGAAGGAGCCTCCCGATGATCGACATACTGGTCGTCGACGACGACTTCATGGTGGCGAGTGTCCACCAGACCTTCGTCGACCGCGTCGAGTCCTTCCGGGTCGTCGGCACGGCCAACACCGGCGAGCAGGCGATCACGGCTGTCGGCGAGCTGCGCCCCGACCTGGTCCTGCTCGACCTCTACCTTCCGGACATGTTCGGCCTGGACGTCCTGCCACGCCTGCGGACCGCCGGGCACGACTGTGACGTCATGGTGATCAGCGCCTCGCGCGAGATCGACGCGGTCCGCCGCTCCGTCCGCCAGGGGGTGGTCGACTACCTGCTGAAGCCGTTCGACTTCGACGATCTGCGCCCCCGCCTGGAGCGGTACGCCGCCCGGCGCAGCAGCCTGCTCACCACAGTTGTCCGGGGCCAGGCCGACGTGGACCGGGTACTGACAGGGGCCGGCCTGCCGGCACCGAGTGTCGCGCTGCCGAAGGGCATGAGTGTGGAGACCGCGGAACTGATAGAACGCACCCTGTGCGGAACGGACGGAACGCTGTCCGCCGCCGAGTGCGCGGCCAGGGCCGGCGTCTCCAGGGTCAGCGCCCGCCGTTATCTCGAACACTTCCACGACACCGGCCGCGCCGAGGTGTCCTTGCGGTACGGAGTCGCCGGCAGACCGGAGCGCCGCTACGGCTGGCGCACCTGAGTTCGCTCCTGCCGGTCCCGCCGCCATGGAGCCGGTCCGGTCCCTCCCACTGCTTCTGATCGGCCGCGCCGGGGCGTGGTCGGACAACCGGGTCGTCGTGAGGCACAACCATCGGTTGTGGGTGCCTAAGGTGAGCCGGTGGACACCGAGGGGTTGCGATCGTTCGTCCGGGCCGCCGGGCTCGGGCAGTTGCGGCGTGCCGCCGAGGAGTCGGGTGTGACGCAGCAGGCGGTCTCCAAGCGGATCGCCGCCCTGGAGCGGGAGTTGGACGTCCGTCTGTTCACCCGTACCGCCCGGGGGGTTGAGCTGACGCCCGACGGTCAGGCGTTTCTCCCGCACGCGCGGAGCATCGTCGCGGGTGTCGAGCGTGGTGTCGACGCGGTCAGGGCGGGTTCTCGTGCCCTGCGGATCGACGTACTCGGCCTGCGGAGCGCGCAGGCCGTCGTTCTGCACGACTACTGGCGGGCGCATCCCGGGACCGACCTCGACGTGGTGACGCTACGGGTCAGCGACCCGCGCGCGGCCGTCGCCGCCGTCGAAGCGGGTGATGTCGACGCCTCGTTCCGTACGGTCACCGCCCCGGGCGCGCTACTGCCCGGTGTGCGGATGATCCGCGCGTTCGACTCTCCGCTGGAGCTTCTCGTCGGACCGAGGCATCCGCTCGCCTCCGCGCGGAGCCTGACGCCGCTCCAGTTGCGCAAGCACCGGATATGGGTGCCGGGCATCGCGCCCCGGAGCGAATGGGCGGAGTTCTACGATCAGCTCGTCACCGCATTCGACCTGCGCGTGGACGCGGCGGGCCCGCACTTCGGGGACGAGGTGCTCCTCGACACCCTCGCGGACTCCGCGGACGTGGCCACTCTCGTCGGGGCGCGCGACCGGTACATCTGGCCGGCGGACCACGACCTGCGCCGTATCCCCGTCGTGGATCCGACCCCCGCGTACCCGCTCTCGCTCATCCTTCCCCGGACGAATCCGCATCCGGGGCTGCGGCGAATCATCGCCCACCTGCGGGGCCTGCCGAGGCTTCCCGGCGCGGTCTGGCTGCCGTCCTGGGCGGCGGCGCCGGCGCCGGAGTGCGGCGGCGGCGAGTCCTGTGCCAGTCACCCGTAGACCGGAAGAAGGATCACGGCAATGTCCAGCGACCGTCTCATGCGTATCCACAGCGACGAGTTCCGAGCCATGGCCGACAGAGTCCTGCGGGCCACCGAGCTCACCTCCCGACTGAACGTCCTGCCCTTCGACGACGAAGCGGGCAAGGCGGAACTGTTCGAGCAGATTCTCGGCAGGCCGCTGCCGGCGAAAGTCACGATCTACCCGCCCTTCTACACGGACCACGGCCACCATCTGGAGCTCGCCGAGCGCGTGTTCATCAACCAGAACTGCACGTTCCTGGACTACGCGGGCATCCGGCTCGGCGAGCGCGTGATGGTCGGGCCCAAGGCCACGTTCATCACCGTCGGTCACCCGGTCGATCCCGAGGAGCGGAAGGGGTGGCTGAGCGGCGCGCCCATCGATGTGGGGGAGAACGTGTGGATCGGCGCCGGTGCCATGATCCTTCCCGGCGTGACCATCGGCCGTGACGCCGTGGTCGCCGCCGGGGCGGTCGTGACCGACGACGTACCGCCGGCGAGTCTGGTGACCGGCGGCAAGGCGACCGTGCACCGGCGGTGGTGACGCACCGGCGGTGGTGACGCAGCGGCGGTGGAGACGGGCCCGGCAGCCCGGTTCCAGGGCGCTGAAACCGCTCTGAAACAGCGCTGAATGCGCCCTGTCGCAGTCTCTGCGGCATGACAACAACGACTCCGGAATCACTCGCCATAGCGGCCGAGGGGCTGCACAAGGCTTATGGGGACAAGGTCGTCCTCGACGGCATCGACGTGAGGGTGCCGACCGGCTCTGTGTTCGCGTTGCTGGGGCCGAACGGTGCCGGGAAGACCACCGCCGTGAAGATCCTGTCGACGCTGATCACCGCCGACGGAGGC
>NZ_JAAPBF010000094.1 GCF_022695985.1 Streptomyces sp. NP-1717
GTCGTGGCCTCCCCCGGCGTCAGGAGGGCACCGTCGGGGCGGGTGACGTACACGGTGTCCACCACGTTGGCGCCCAGCGTGGAGACGTGCGCGCTGCGGACCCGTACCGCCGCCTCCTCCAGCGCACGCCCGATCCGGTGCAGCAGACCGGGGGCGTCCTGCGCGCGTACTTCGATGACGGTGGCCAGCTCCGAGCTGCCGGGCACCACCGTCACACGGGGCGGCGGGGCCTGAGTGCCGCGCCGTCGGGGATAGGCGGCCTCGCGCTCCGCGAGCCGGGACCGGATGTCGAGCGAGCCGTCCAGGGCCCGTACGAGGTCGGCACGCAGCCGCGTGGCCTGGGGCAGGGAGCCGTACGCCGCCGCGACCCGCCAGCTCAGCAGCAGGACGTCGGAGACCTCGCCGAGCGCCGTGGGCAGTTCGACGGTGCGCAGATCGGCGGCCCGCACGGTGAGCCGGTGCAGCGCGAGAACCCCCGCCGCGGCCGGCAGGACGCCGGGGCGGTCGGGGAGGGCGATGAGGAGTTCGACGCCGACCGGCTCCGGTTCGTCGTCCTCCTGGGGAGGCTCCGGCTGGGCGTGGAGGGCCAGCACGGGGCCGCCGGTGCGCAGCGCCTCGACGGCGAGGCGTTCTTGTTCCGCGCTGGTCACGACGGGGCGCGGGGCGGCGGGCGCCCTGCCCGCGAGGGCGGCGGCGACGCGGCCGACGAGGTCGGTGACGAGGGACCCGCGCCACGTGGACCAGGCGGCGGGCCCGGTGGCGAGCGCGTCGGCCTCGGTGAGCGCGTGGAGCAGTTCGAGGGTGGACAGCGATTCGACCTTCTCGGCGACGGAGCTGACGGTCGCCGGATCGTCCAGGTCGCGCCGGGTGGCCGTTTCGACGAGCAGCAGATGGTTGCGTACGAGCGTGGCGACGACCTCGGCGTCGGCCCGGTCGAAGCCGATGCGCAGGGCGACGGAGCGCGCGACGGGCTCGCCGGCCAGGGAGTGGTCCCCCGGCAGGCCCTTGCCGACGTCGTGGAGCAGGGCCGCGACCAGGAGCAGGTCGGGGCGGCTCACCCGGCGGGTGAGCGCGGACGCCTCGACCGCCGTCTCGACGAGATGGCGGTCCACGGTCCAGGTGTGCACGGCGTTGCGCTGGGGCCGGCAGCGGACGCGCTCCCACTCGGGGATGAGGCGGGTGATGAGGCCTTCGGCCTCGAACGCCTCCCAGACGGCGACGGTCGGCTCCCCCGCGCCGAGCAGCGTGACGAACTCCTCGCGCGCCGCGGCGGGCCACGGCACGGGCAGCGGGCGCGCGGCGGCGAGCCGCCTGACGACGTAGGGCGAGATCGGCAGCCCGGACTGCGCGGCGGCGGCAGCGGCGCGCAGGGGCAGCACGGCGTCGCGTTCGACGCGCGCCGTCCTGGCGAGCACGGCCTCGCCGTCCTGCTCCACGACGCCTTCGGCGAGCGGTGTCCGCTCCGGGGCGGGCCTGCTGCCGCCCAGCAGGGCGCGCAGGCGCGGGCGGGCGGCGCGGGAGCGCAGGACGCGGTTGACCTCGCGCCAGGTGACGTCGGAGGCGTACGACACGGTGCGGGCCGCTTCGTAGACCTGTCGCAGGAGTTCGTCGGCGTCGCCGGTGCCGAGGTCCGCGGCGACGCCGTCCTGCTCCTGGAGGGCGAGCCGGTCGGTGGCCCGGCCGGTCGTCAGGTGCAGGGAGTCGCGTACGTTGAGGAGGGCGCGGCGGGCGTCGGCGAGCCCCTCGCGGGGGGCGTCGGCCAGCCAGGAAGCGGCGACGGCGCGCAGCGCGGTGGCGTCCCTGAGCCCGCCGCGTGCCTCCTTGAGGTCGGGTTCGAGGAGGAACTGCAGCTCGCCCTGGCGCTCCGCGCGCTCGCGGCAGAGTTCGCCGAGTTCGGGAAGCCGCTTGGGGGCCTGGTTGCGCCAGTCGGCGAGTACGGCGGTGCGCAGCGCGGCGGTGGGCGCCGGATCGCCGACGATGTGGCGGGCGTCGAGGAGCCCGAGCTGCACCTTCAGGTCCTGGCCGGCGGTCTTGCGGGCCTCGGCGGTCGTACGCACGGAGTGGTCGAGGGCCAGCCCGAGGTCCCACACGGGGTACCAGACCCGGTCCGCGAGCGCGGCGATCGCCGCGGCGTCGGAGCTGCCGTCGTGCAGGAGCAGGAGGTCGAGGTCGCTGCGCGGGGAGAGTTCGCCGCGCCCGTAGCCGCCGACGGCGACGAGGGCCGCGCCCTCGACGCCCGCCTCGCGGGCGGCGGCGGTGAACAGGGCGTGCAGCCAGTCGTCCGTGAGCCGCGCCAGGGCAGCCCTGCGTGGCGGGCCGGACCGGGTCTTCTCGTGCAGCAGGCGCAGCCGGGCCGCCGCGTAGCCGCTGGGTCCCGAGTCCGGTTGTCCGGCCATCTGTTCAGGGGTGGTCACCGGGCAGGTCCCGTCTTTCGGCGGGCGTCCCGTGCGGGGACACCCGGTTTCGCGGCGCGTCCGGTCTCCGGGCGCGCTCGGTGTCTCAACTCGCGCGACGTCGTCACGAGTTGGGCGCCGGCGCGTGCCCGCTCACCGAGCACGCGCCGGCATCGGACCGGGTCCGGTGTCAGAGGGCGTCGGGGCCGCGCTCTCCGGTACGGACCCGGACCGCGGTGTCCACCGGCACGCTCCACACCTTGCCGTCGCCGATCTTGCCTGTCCTGGCGGCCTTCACCACGACCTCGATGAGCTGCTCGGCGTCGCCGTCCTCGACGAGCACCTCGATGCGGATCTTCGGTACGAGGTCGACGGTGTACTCCGCGCCCCGGTAGACCTCGGTGTGGCCGCGCTGCCGGCCGTATCCGCTTGCTTCCGTGACCGTCAGGCCCTGGACGCCGAAGGCCTGCAGGGCCTCCTTGATCTCGTCCAGTCGGTGCGGCTTGACGACTGCGGTGATGAGCTTCATACGTCCACCTTCTTGTTCCGCGCCGCGCCGGCGAGGTCCTTGTCCTTAGCGGTCACACTGCTGCGGCTCGAGGGCGAGCCTCCCACCGCGCTGAAGTCGTAGGCGGATTCCGCGTGGAACGCCATGTCGACACCGCTGGTCTCGTCGTCCTCGGAGGCCCGGAAGCCGATGGTGACATCGACGATCTTGGCCAGGATCCAGGAGACCACGAAGGAGTACGCCATCACCGAGAAGGCGCCGATCGCCTGCTTGCCGAGCTGCGAGGCACCGCCGATGCCGTCGACGGCCAGAACGCCGACGAGCAGGGTGCCGATGACGCCGCCGACGAGGTGGACGCCGACCACGTCGAGCGAGTCGTCGAAGCCGAGCTTGTACTTGAGGCTGACGGCCCACGAGCAGGCCGCTCCGGCGACGACGCCGATGAGCAGCGCGCCGAACGGATTGACGTGTGCGCCGGACGGAGTGATCGCCACGAGACCTGCGACGGCTCCTGAGGCCGCGCCGAGCGTGGTGAAGGCGCCGTGCCGGATGCGCTCGTAGATGAGCCAGCCGAGCATGGCCGCGCCGGTGGCGATCTGCGTGTTGAAGGCCATGATCGCGGACGTGCCGTTGGCGGCGAGGGCGGAGCCGGCGTTGAAGCCGAACCACCCGAACCACAGCAGCGCGGCGCCGAGAACCACCAGCGGCAGGCTGTGGGGCCGCATCGGGTCCTTCTTGAACCCGATGCGCTTGCCGACGACAAGGACCGCGGCGAGTGCTCCGATACCGGCGTTGATGTGGACCGCCGTACCACCGGCGAAGTCGATCACTTCCAGCTTGAAGAGCCAGCCGTCGGCCTGCCACACCCAGTGCGCGACCGGGAAGTAGACGACGGTGACCCAGAGGGCGATGAACAGGGCCCAGGCGGTGAACTTGACGCGGTCGGCGAGTGCGCCGCTCATCAGCGCCGGGGTCAGTACGGCGAACATCAGCTGGAACAGGGCGAAGGCGTAGACGGGGATTCCCTCGTCGCCGCCCGTGAGCGTCTCGGGGGTGATGCCCTTCAGACCGATGTGGTCGAGGTTGCCGAGCAGTCCTCCACCGATGTCGTCACCGAAGGTGAGCGAGTACCCGTAGAGCACCCACAGCACGCTGACGATGCCGAGCGAGATGAAGGACATCATGAGCATGTTCAGGGCGCTTTTCACCCGGACCATGCCGCCGTAGAAGAAGGCCAGGCCGGGCGTCATCAGCATGACGAGCGCGGCACTGATCAATACGAATGCGGTATCTGCGCCATTCAAGGCCGGCGTCTCCTCGTGGGTGGGAAATACGGCCCGTGCGGATGCTCTTACTTCTGTGGGCCGACTAGTGGTGAGGAGATTGACGCGGGGTGATTTCGGTCGATGCCACCCGATGTTTCACGCCAGTGACGAAGTGGTCCGGGGTGTTACGCCTGGATGAACTGCCGTGTCGCGGGGTGTGGCGATGGCAGAATCCGGCCGCGGCACCCACCCCGGTGGCCCGGCGCGGGGAAGCCGTGTACGGGCGAGGGTCTCGGCCGGCGGCTCAGAGGCCGCGCGGAGCGGCGGGCACCCCGGGGCGCCACAAGACCGCACGAGGCGCTCCGAGGGCCCTTCACACGGCTTCCGCGGCCTCCGGAAGCTCCTCGGTGAGCTGCTCGGTGAGCTGGCTGATCTCGGAGACGTCCCCGAAGTCCCTGGTGGCCGTCGTCACCGTCTTGCGCAGCCGCGTGTTGACGCGCTCGGAGCGCACCTTCCTGGCGATGCCCAGCGCCTCCTTGATCAGCGGAGTGGACCGCTCGGGCTCCTTCTTCAGGAAGTGGACGGTGGCCATCCCGACGAGGTTCAGCGCGTACGACCGCTGGTGCTCCTCGTCCTTCTCGAAGAGTTGCACGGCGCGTTCCATGACGGGCTCCGCGAGCGAGGCGTACGTCGGGCTGCGCCCGGCGACGTAGGCCAGGTCTCGGTAGGAGTGCGCGTTCTCGCCGTTGAGCTCGGCCTCGGAGAAGAACCGGATCCAGTCGGGCTCCGGCTCGCCTTCGTCCCCGGCGTCGGCGAAGGTGTTCTCCGCCATCCGCACCGCGCGCTTGCACTTGCCGGGCTGCCCCATGTTCGCGTACGCGCGGGCCTCCATCGCGTACAGCATCGACTGGGTACGGGCCGTGGCGCAGTCCCTGCTGCCGTACTGGGCGAGGTGGATGAGTTCCAGGGCGTCGTCGGGGCGGCCGACATGGATCATCTGACGGCTCATGGAGGAGAGGATGTACGACCCGAGGGCCTTGTCCCCGGCCTCCTTTGCGGCGTGCAGGGCCAGGACGAAGTACTTCTGGGCGCTGGGCTGGAGTCCCACGTCGTAGCTCATCCAGCCCGCCAGCTCGGAGAGTTCGGCCGCGCACCTGAACAGCCGACGTGCCGTGGCCTCGGACTGCGACTCCTGGAGCAGATCCGTGACCTCGTGGAGCTGGCCCACGACCGCCTTGCGGCGCAGCCCTCCGCCGCACTGCGCGTCCCACTGGCGGAACATCACCGTGGTGGACTCCAGGAGGTCCAGCTCCGGTGCGGAGAGGCGGGATGCGCGGCGCGGCGCGGCCGCGTCGGCGCCCTCCTGGTCGGCCGGCGACGTGGGCACCAGCCAGCGCTGCATCGGTTCGACGAGGGCGGGGCCGGCGGCGAGCGCGAGTGACGTCCCGAGGAAGCCGCGCCGGGCGAGCATCAGGTCGCTGCGGGAGAACTCACTGATCAGCGAGACGGTTTGGGGGCCCGCCCAGGGCAGGTCGACGCCGGAGACCGACGGCGACTGATGTGCGGAGCGCAGTCCGAGGTCCTCGACCGACACGACGGTGCCGAAACGCTCCGAGAACAGCTCCGAGAGGATGCGCGGAATGGGCTCTCGCGGCTGTTCGCCGTCGAGCCAGCGGCGTACGCGGGAGGTGTCGGTGCTGATGTGGTGCGCGCCCATCTGGCGGGCGCGGCGGTTCACTTGGCGCGCGAGTTCCCCCTTGGACCAGCCGCTGCGCCGGAACCACGAGCTCAACTGCTCGTTCGGGCGCTTACCGGTAGCCGTACCGTCTGCGCCGCTGCCGCCCACTGGAAACGCCCCCATTCACCGAAGCCCTGTCGCGCGAACTTCTACCAGAATGCCGTCACTTACGGTCGTCTGTCCGGAGATCGCGCTCCCTCGAACAGAAAACCGAGTTGCCTGCGGCATAACCACGAACGTGCGACTTCCCACCGTTCGCGCACTCAAAGTAATCCTACGATCACCCCTCCGGCGAGGGAGATTCGGTAAACGCCACCATTCGCCACCCCTTCGAATGAACTCGCCCACGGCCAGGCGCGATTCACTTGCCACGTGGCGATCAGGAACAAGTGGAGCGTTGCACACGGGGGCGCGCGGACCCGAACACACCACCCCGGATGTCATCTCGCGCCACCGGAACGAGTACGAAGGGCGCGAAGGGGACAGGAAATCGACGGAGGGTCACGACAGGGCTCCGCATCGTAACTACCGACGAGTTCGACCCGTTGGAGGGGGCATGGGCTTCACGATCGGCGGAATCCGGGAGATGCGGTCCGGCTCACGGCGCCGTGGCCGCGGCACCGAATTCACGACGGTGGCCGAGTACACCGGACTCTGGGGCTGGGACGTCGCCCCTGGCGCGCGCGCCGTGGCGGGCCGCTGCTCCTGTGGCGCGGCCGATTGCCAGGCGCCGGGCGCGCATCCCCTGGAGGCCGGGCTGGAAGTCTCCGCGGGGGCCACCCTGGACGATGCCGCCAGAGCCTGGTCCGAGACTCCCGGAGCGGCCGTACTGCTGCCCGTGGGGCGTGCTTTCGACGTGATCGACGTCGCCGAACCGGCCGGCTGTCGTGCCTTGGTCCGGCTGGAGCGGATGGGGTTGCCGCTCGGCCCCGTCGCCCTCACTCCGACGGGGCGGGCGTACTTCTTCGTCGCGCCCGGCGCCGCCGCCGAACTGCCCAACCTGCTCTACCGGATGGGCTGGGACGACGCCGGTCTCGACCTGCGCTGTCTGGGCGCCGGCGACCATGTCACCGCCCCGCCGTCCGACCTCGGCGGTCTCGGGCCTGTGCGCTGGCTCCGGCCGCCGGTCCTGGACACGGCGGCCGATCCACCGCAGGCACGACTGCTGCTCGGCACCCTGGCGTACGTCTGCCACCGCTCGTACGGTCGCGACTGAACCCGGTCCCGACCGCGGTACGACAGTCGGCCGCGCCACGTGACCTCCGTACGAAGGGCCCCACCGCGTGCGCACCACGCGGAAGGGCCCTTTTCTCCGTACGCCGCCCCGTACGCCGCCGGGTACGGCGTCTCGTACGGTGCGTACCGCGTCCGTCAGCCGTCAGCCGTCGATCAGCGCGTCGACGAACGCCTCCGGCTCGAACGGCGCCAGGTCGTCGGGGCCCTCGCCCAGGCCGATCAGTTTGACCGGCACACCCAGTTCACGCTGGACCGCGATCACGATGCCGCCCTTGGCCGTACCGTCCAGCTTGGTCAGCACGATGCCGGTGATGTCCACGACCTCGGCGAACACCCGCGCCTGAACGAGGCCGTTCTGCCCCGTCGTCGCGTCCAGGACCAGCAGCACCTCGTCCAGCGGACCGTGCTTCTCCACCACGCGCTTGACCTTGCCGAGCTCGTCCATCAGCCCGGTCTTGGTGTGCAGCCGCCCCGCCGTGTCGATGAGGACGACGTCGGCGCCCTCGGCGATGCCCTCCTTGACCGCGTCGAACGCGATCGACGCCGGGTCGCCGCCCTCGGGACCGCGCACCGTACGCGCACCCACCCGCTCGCCCCATGTCTGGAGCTGGTCGGCCGCGGCGGCGCGGAAGGTGTCGGCGGCGCCGAGCACGACCGACCTGCCGTCGGCCACCAGGACGCGCGCCAGCTTGCCGGTCGTCGTGGTCTTGCCGGTGCCGTTGACGCCGACGACCATCACGACGCCCGGGGTGTCCAGGCCGCTCTCGGTCTTCACGGCGCGGTCGAAGTCCGTACGCAGCAGGGCGAGCAGTTCCTCGCGGAGCAGGACCCGCAGCTCGTCGGGAGTACGCGTACCGAGCACCCTGACCCGCTCGCGCAGCCGCTCCACCAGTTCCTGCGTGGGCGCGACACCGACGTCGGCGGTGAGCAGGGTGTCCTCGATCTCCTCCCACGTCTCCTCGTCCAGGTGCTCGCGCGACAGCAGCGTGAGCAGCCCCTTGCCGAGGGTGTTCTGCGAGCGTGCGAGGCGGGCACGGAGCCTGACCAGACGGCCGGCCGACGGTTCCGGGACCTCGATCGCCACGGGCGGGGCGGCCACGACCGGGTCCTCGACGGCGGGCGGCGTCGCGGTCGCGTCGGGAAGGCCCACCTCCTCGATGGTGCGGCGGGACTCCTCCCGCGGCGGCCCCGCCTCGTCGCCGACGTGCGGCTCGGCGGGCGGGGTCGTGATGGTCGGCGTGCTCGACGGTGCCGAGGGCGGCAGCTTCTTCTTCCTACGGCTGCTGACCAGGAGCCCGCTGATTGCGCCGACAGCGACCAGGGCGATGACTACGGCAAGAATGACGATGTCCACCACGTCATCTTCGCAGGCGGTGACCCGCTTCGGCCGATGGGGAGATTCCGGGCCCCGACGGGGCGGCGGATCCGGGCCCCCGGGCGCCGGTCCCGGGGCGCCTCAGCCCATCTCCTCCAGCGCCTTGCCCTTGGTCTCGGGAATCCACTTCAGGATGAAGAAGATCGAGAGCAGGGCGAAGCAGGAGTAGATGACGTACGCCCCCGACAGATCCCAGTCCGACAGGGTCGGGAAGGTGACCGTGACGGCCCAGTTGGCGATCCACTGCGCCGACGCGGCGACGCCGAGTGCCGCGGCCCGGATCCTGCCGGGGAACATCTCACCGAGCAGCACCCAGACGACGACGCCCCACGACAGAGCGAAGAAGAGCACGAAGCAGTGGGCGGCGACGAGCGCCACCGTGCCCTGGGTGTTCGGGATGGAGATGTCGGTGCCGCTGCCGCTCTTGTAGGAGAACGCCCAGGCCGCCAGGGCCAGCGACACCGTCATACCGGAGGAGCCGATCAGCAGCAGCGGCCGGCGGCCGATCCGGTCGACGAAGATCATCGCGATGATGGTGCCGATGATGTTGATGATCGACGTGGTGAACGAGTAGAAGAACGAACTGGTGGGATCGATACCGACGGACTGCCACAGTGACGCGCTGTAGTAGAAGATCACGTTGATGCCGACGAGCTGCTGGAGCGCGGAGAGGCCGATGCCGATCCAGACGACCGGCAGGAAGCCCACTCTGCCGAGCAGGTCCTTGAACGTCGGCTTGTGCTCCTTACGGAGGTTGACCTCGATCTCCCGCACCCGCGCGTCGAGGTCGGCGTTCTTGTCCTCGACCTCGGCGAGGACCCCCCTGGCCGCTTCGTTCCTGCCGACGGAGATCAGGAAGCGGGGCGACTCGGGGATGGCGAACGAGAGCACACCGTAGAGGATCGCCGGGACGACCATGACGCCGAGCATCCACTGCCAGGCCTCCAGGCCGCCGATCTCGCCGCGCTGGTCGCCGTCGGCGATCTGCAGGATGCCGAAGTTCACCAGCTGCGACAGGGCGATGCCCAGGACGATCGCCGCCTGCTGGAACGAGGCGAGCCGGCCGCGGTACGCGGGCGGCGAGACCTCCGCGATGTACGCGGGGCCGATGACGGAGGCCATACCGATGGCGAACCCGCCGATCACCCGCCACATGGCGAGGTCCCAGAGCGCGAACGGCAGCGCGGAGCCGACGGCGCTGACGGTGAACAGCACGGACGAGATCCGCATGCAGCGGATTCGGCCGATCCGGTCGGCGATCCGGCCGGCCGTCGCGGCGCCGATGGCGCAGCCGATCAGCGCGGCGGCGATCACCTGGGCGAGCGCGCCGGAGCCGATGTCGAAACGGTCCCTGATGGCCTCGACGGCGCCGTTGATGACGGAGCTGTCGTAGCCGAAGAGGAAGCCGCCCATGGCGGCTGCCGCGGTGATGAAGACGACGTGGCCGAGGTGCTCCGGGTGGGGCTGTTGGCCGCCGGACCGCGGCGACTTCGCTGTGCTTGTCACATGGGGCTCCTGTGGCCGCCCGGCGAAGCTGCGCCGGGCGTGATCGGAAAACCCCTCCAGTGGGGCACAGCCGCGCATGGCCCACCACTTGACCGCGGCCGTTCGGCGAGGTTGTCCAGGCGCGTCAGGGCGCGCCTCAGTGGAGGCGCTGGCTGATCACCTTGGAGACGCCGTCGCCCTGCATGGAGACGCCGTACAGCGCGTCGGCGACCTCCATCGTCCGCTTCTGGTGCGTGATCACGATCAGCTGGGAACTCTCCTGGAGTTCCTGCATGATCCGGATCAGCCGCTGAAGGTTGGTGTCGTCCAGCGCGGCCTCGACCTCGTCCATGACGTAGAACGGGCTCGGCCTCGCCTTGAAGATCGAGACGAGCAGCGCCACGGCGGTCAGGGACCGCTCGCCACCCGACAGCAGGGACAGCCGCTTGACCTTCTTGCCCGGCGGCCGGGCCTCGACGTCCACACCGCTGGTGAGCATGTTGTCGGGATCCGTAAGGATGAGGCGTCCCTCGCCGCCGGGGAAGAGCCGCGAGAAGACGCCCTCGAACTGAAGGGCCGTGTCCCGGTACGCCTCCGTGAAGACCTGCTCGACCCGTTCGTCGACCTCCTTGACGACCTGCAGCAGATCGGTCCGCGTCTTCTTGAGGTCTTCGAGCTGCTCGGAGAGGAACTTGTGCCGCTCCTCCAGCGCCGCGAACTCCTCCAGGGCGAGCGGATTCACCTTCCCGAGTTGCTGATACGCCCGTTCGGCGGACCGCAGCCGCTTCTCCTGCTCGCCTCGTACGTAGGGCCGGGGCTGATTACGCGGGTCCTCGGGGTCCTCCGGCAGTTCCTCGCCCTCGGCGGGCAGGGACGGCGGTACGAGCTGGTCCGGGCCGTACTCGGCGATCAGGCCGGCGGGCTCGACACCCAGCTCCTCCAGGGCCTTCGCCTCCAACTGCTCGATCCTCATCCGCTTCTCGGCGCCCAGGACCTCGCCCCGGTGCACCGAGTCGGTGAGCTTGTCGAGTTCGTTCTTGAGATCGCGCCCCTGGTTCCGCTCGGCGACCAGTTCCTGTTCGCGTCCCGACTTCGCCGCTTCGGCCGCCGTGCGCTCCTCGTCGGCGCGTACGACCGACACCTCCACGTGCGCCAGCAGTTGCCTGGCGCCGGAGGCGACGGCTCCGGCGACGGCGGCCTCGTGGCGCAGCCTGGCGCGCCGCTGCTCCGCGCGGGCCCGTGCCTCGCGCTCGGCGCGGGCGCCCCGGTCGAGGGAGTCCGCGCGGCCCGCCAGCCCTTTGACCCGCTCCTCGTGGGTACGGACCTGGAGCCGGGCCTCCATCTCGGTCTGCCGGGCGTTGGCCCCGTCGGCGGCCAGCCGGTCCCGTACGGAGGTGTCCGGCTCCTCCTCGACGGGCGCCTCCTCGGCGACCAGGAGGCGCTCCGCCAGTTCCTGGGCCTCCTCGGTGGCGCGGTCCAGCGCGTCCTGGGCCTTGGCGGCGGCCGCCGTTGTGCGCTCGGCCTCGCCCGCGGCGCCCCTGGCCTGCCCGGCCAGGCGCCCCAACTGGCCGGACACGGCGGACTTCTCACGGTCGGCGGCCCGTCGTCGCTCCCCCAACTCCTCGACGAGCGCGGCGCATTCGGTACGGCGACCGGTCGCCCGGCGCTGTGCCTCGGCCAGTTCGTCGCACCGTACGGCGAGTTCGGCCAGTTCGGCGGCCGCCTCGTCGACGGAAGCCTGCACTTCGAGCAGGCTGGGCGCCCCCGCGGAGCCACCGTGCGCGAAGTGCGCGCCGAGGAGGTCGCCCTCCGCCGTCACGGCGGTCAGCCCTGGGCGCGCCGCGACCAGTTCCTCGGCGTCCTCCAGGGTGCCGACGACGACCATGTCCTGGACGAGGCGTCGTACGGCGCCCATGAGCGCCTCGGGGCCCCGTACGAGGTCGACGACGCGGGGAACGGCCAGATCGGTCACCGCGGTGTGCACGGGGCGGGCAGGGGCGGCTCCGTGCACGCCCCCGCCGTCCCCGCCGTTCGCGACCGCGGGGACGGCGTGCGCCCCGTCCCCCTGGCCGGGCACACCCGGCGCCGTACCGGATCCGCTCGCCCCGACCGGGGCCCCGTCGTCGGCCCCGCCCGGCGGCGTGGCCTGCCCCGGTACGCCGGCCGGCCGCGCGGGCCCTTCGGCGCCGAGCAGCAGTGAGGCCCGGCCCGCGTCCTCTTTACGGAGGAGGCGGATCGCCTCGGCCGCGGTCGGCGCGTCGGTCACCGCGATCGCGTCGGCCGCCGCGCCGAGCGCCGCCGCCACCGGGACCTCGTGGCCCGGTGTGACGGTGAGCAGTTCGGCGGCGGGGCCCAGCAGGCCGGCGAGCCGGTCCCGGGCGCCCAGGAGCGCACCGGTGCCGTCCTTGCGGCGCAGTCCCAGAGCGAGCGCGTCGTGGCGGGCGGAAAGGGCGGCCCGTTCGCGTTCGGCCGCCGTGGCCGCCTCCCGCGCGGCCGTCAGCGCGCCCTCCGCCTCGCGCAGCGCCCGTTTGACCTCGTCGTGCCGCTCGCCCAGCTCGTGGTCGTCGGCTTCCAGACCGTCGACCTCGGCCTTGAGCTGTTCGTACTCCTCCTGGGCGGTGACGGCGCGCTGCCGCGCCCCGTCACGGGCCTCGGCGAGCCGGCCGATCTCGGCCTGCGCCGACGCGGCGCGGCCACGCGCGGCGTTCACCTGTCCATTCAGCCGGGCGAGTCCCTCCCGGCGGTCGGCGATCGCGCGCGCCACGTCCTTGAGGCGGCGTTCCTCCGCCGCGAGATCGCGTTCGAGGTCGGAGCGGTGCGCGACGGTGTCCTCCAGCGCGCGCTCGGCCGCTTCGAGCGCGGCCTCCAGCTCCGCCTCCTGCTCCCGGATGCGGGCGGCCTCGCGCTCCATGTCCTCGGGGTCCCGTCCGCGCCGTTCGTCCTCGGGCGTGGCGGTGGCGCTCTTCACGCGGGCGTCGGCCAGCGAGACGGTGCCCCGTACCCGCTCGGCCAACTGGGAGAGTTCGTACCAGGTCTGCTGCGCACGCTGGAGTCTCGGTGCCAGCCTCCGTACCTCGTCCTCGAGCTCCGCCTCGCGCGCCAGCGCGTTCCTCAGCCGGAGCTCGGCCTCCTCCTTGCGCTGTTTGAGCGCCGCCTCATCGGCAACCTCCGTACGGAGGGCGTCGCGGAGCTTCACGAGGTCGTCGGCGAGCAGCCGCAGCCGCGCGTCGCGCAGGTCCGCCTGAATGACGGCGGCGCGCCGCGCCACGGCGGCCTGCCGCCCCAACGGCTTGAGCTGTCGCCGCAGTTCGTCGGTGAGGTCCTGGACGCGTGCGAGGTTGGCCTGCATCGCGTCCAGCTTCCGCAGCGCCTTCTCCTTGCGCTTGCGGTGCTTCAGAACGCCCGCGGCCTCTTCGATGAATGCCCTGCGCCCCATCGGATCGGCGTGCAGGACGGAATCGAGTTGTCCCTGGCCGACGATGACGTGCATCTCGCGGCCGATACCGGAGTCGGAAAGCAGTTCCTGGATGTCGAGCAGCCGGCAGGTGTCTCCGTTGAGCTGGTATTCGCTGCCGCCGTTGCGGAACATGATCCGCGTAATGGTGACCTCGGCGTAGTCGATGGGCAGCGCACCGTCGGAATTGTCGATCGTGAGGGAGACTTCGGCGCGTCCGAGCGGGGGCCTGCCGGTCGTGCCGGCGAAGATCACGTCTTCCATCTTGCCGCCGCGCAGTGACTTGGCCCCCTGCTCGCCCATGACCCAGGAAAGGGCGTCCACGACATTGGACTTGCCCGAGCCGTTCGGCCCCACGACGCACGTGATGCCGGGTTCGAACCGCAGCGTCGTGGCGGAGGCGAAGGATTTGAACCCGCGCAGGGTCATGGCCTTGAGGTGCACGCCGCCGGACTCTACCTTCCTCACTTCGCCCGACGGCGGTTTCACCGCTGAATGAGGAGGGCACATCAGTCGTGAGAAGAACCGGTTTCACGGTGGGGGGAAAGACAGAAGGGACGCCGAAGCGTCCCTTGCATGTTCTCGCGAGAGTGTTTCTCACCTGGCCCCGGCGGGGGCTGCTGTCAGGTGAGCGCCGGCTCCGCCTGGGGTACGTCGAGGTCGATGCCGTCGAACGGCGAATCGCCATGGTGCTGTGCGGCGGCAGCGCTCAACGCGTCATTCTCGGACTGGATCCGTACAAGCTCGGATTCGAGGTCCTGGACGCGTTGCTGAAGCCGTCGCATCTCGGCGAGGAGTCGCGGGTCAGATCCGCCGACGTAACCGAGAAGCGCCTTTGCCATGATGGATGGGCCTCCACACTGAGTGACCGACCGAAGCGGTGTGGGTCGTGAGGGATTTCCGCACCCGCACTGCCTGGCAGAGGTTCCGCACTGTGATTCTTACTGCCAAACAGCCAAGGTGCGCGGGGCTTCCAGAGTCTCACCAAAAAGTTTGACGGTCAACACGATCACAGCCCGTCATCGCCGGGCGGCCCAGGGGCGGCCGTCCGCGTGCGGTGCGGCGGCGCCTCTCCTGCGGCCCCGGAGGGCGTGGAGATCATCGTTAACGCGGCAGCTTGGCATGAGAGCCCGTTCTTGGCAACCATCGGTCCATTCCTGCCAGACGCACTTGCCGGGGGCATACGGGCAGGCCGGGCGCCACATCGGCCGGGAGCGTCACGGCATACCGCGGCCTGTTCAAGATCGAGCGGGAATGATCGCGATCGTGCGGACCACTTCGGGTCACCGCGCCGCCGGTCGCGATCAGCGGATGGCGAAGGTCTCGTATCCACCGCGCGGTGTGCCCCAAATCTCAGTGACTCCGTCAACACGACCGGGCGTGTCGTCCGAACGAAGCCACTCGAGCAAACGGTGGCAATTATCACGTGATCCCTCTGCGACGATCTGTACCCGGCCGTCGTCCAGATTCAGGGCGAAGCCCTTCAGGCCCCCGATCTCCAGAGCGTTTGCCCTGGTGAACCAGCGGAAGCCAACTCCCTGTACGCGACCGCGTACCCAAGCGGTGATCCGCACGTCTTCGTTCATAGGTGCAAGCTAATGGGCCAATACCTCGGTGAGCACATCGCCCCCAGCCCGCTTGGCGTACAGTCCCGTCGAAATGAGCCTCACTCGAATGGGTGAAGGACATTGACGTCATGAGCGGTGCGAGAGCAATCGCGAGCACCTGAGCACATCGAGGAAGGCGCAGCAGATGGGACGCCATAGTCGCTCATCCGGCGCACCCGCCGCTGAGGACCACGCGGCCGGTGCGGCAGGCCGGCACCGCGGGCGGGGCCGAAGCCGGAGGAAGGGCATCGGCGGCCCCGTACGGACCGGACTGCTCGGCGCCTCCGCCGCGATGGCCATGGGAGCCGTGGCCGTGGCTTCCGGGCTGCTGCCCGGCGGGGAGCAGTACACCGTCGGCGGCGGCAACCTCCCGGGCGAGCAGGTCCGCACCGCTGGCGCGCCCGAGCTCCAGCAGCAGGGTGGCTCGACCGCGGAGCCCACCGACGAGGCGGCCGCGCCGCCGAGCCGTGGCGACGACCGGCCGGGCACGCCGTCGAAGGCCGCGCCGTCGACGCCGGACAAGCCGTCCGCCTCCCCGAGCCCGTCGAAGCCCGCGAAGACGCCGGAGAGCGATCCCACGCGGAGCCGGAGCCAGGAGACGAGCGACAGCCCGTCCAGCAGGGCGCCCGCGCCGGCGAAGCCCACCGACCGGCCCACGCCGCCGCCGCAGACGCCGCGTCCCTCCGTCTCCGCCCCGGCCACCGCCGAGGCGGAGGTGCTCGCGCTGGTCAACGAGGAGCGGGCGAAGGCCGGCTGTCAGCCGCTGCGCGCCGACACCGCCCTGAACGGTCTGGCCGAGGCGTTCAGCAAGGACATGGCGGACCGGGGCTTCTTCGACCACACCGACCCGGACGGCGACACCCCCTGGGACCGCGCCGACGAGGCGGGGATCACCAATCTGGGCGGCGAGAACATCGCCCGGGGCCAGGCCGACGCCCAAGCGGTGATGGCCTCCTGGATGGCGAGTGAGGGCCACCGGGAGAACATTCTGAACTGCGACTACAAGACCATCGGCATCGGCGCGCACTTCGCCGGGGGCGGCCCGTGGTGGACGCAGGACTTCGGCTTCTGAGCCGTCGCCGCGTCCGTACTCCCACCCGCACGACCGAACGAGGCCCGCGACAGCTCCGCGTCGCGGGCCTCGCCCGTGTCACGGCCGCGGACAGGGAGCGGTTACGGGGCGACGCGGGGCGGGCGCTGGCAGCGGGGGCAGAAGTAGCTCGACCGGTTCATCCAGGGGCGGCGGCGGATGGGGGTGCCGCAGCGGCGGCACGGTTCGCCCTCGCGGCCGTACGCGTCCAGTGACCGGTCGAAGTAGCCGGACTCGCCGTTGACGTTGACGTAGAGGCTGTCGAAGCTGGTGCCGCCGACCGCCAGCGCGGCGTTCATGACGTCGCGTACGTGACCGAGCAGTTCGACCGAGCGGGGACGGGGCAGCGAGGCCGTCGGCCGTTCGTAGTGGAGCTTGGCGCGCCACAGCGCCTCGTCCGCGTAGATGTTGCCGACGCCGCTGATGAGGGACTGATCGAGCAGCGCGCGCTTGACCGTCGTACGGCGCAGGCGCAGCGCGGTGTGGAACGCGGCGTCGTCGAACGCCGGGTCCAACGGGTCGCGCGCGATGTGGGCGATGACGTCCGGCAGCCCGTCGGGGGTGTTGTCGTGCAGCGAGAGCCCGCCGAAGGTGCGCTGGTCGACGAAGCGCAGCTCGGTGCCGAGGTCGTCGTCGAAGCGGACCCGGATCCGCAGGTGCTTCTCGTCCGGGGCGGATTCCGGCTGTACGAGGAGCTGGCCGCTCATACCGAGGTGCCCGAGGATCGAGGCGTCGGTGTCGGCGAGCGGCAGCCAGAGGTACTTGCCGCGGCGCCGGGCGACGCCGATCCGGTGCCCCTTGAGGCGGGCGGCGAAGTCCTCACCGCCCGCGAGATGGCGCCGTACGGCGCGGGGGTGCAGCACCTGGGTCTCGGCCACCGTCCGTCCCGCGACCCAGCGTTCGAGTCCGCGCCGTACGACTTCGACCTCGGGCAGCTCGGGCACGGTGCTCCTTCAGGGGACGGCGGGTTCAGTGGTCTCGGAGACCAACTGGGCGAACACGGGGCGGGAGTTGGGAAGGCCGGGAGCAACAGCCGGCGGCGCGGGCACGAGCTGCGCCCCTCGTGCCGAATCGACACAAGGGGCGCACCTGAAGGGAACGGAACAGGACAGGTCAGGACTTGGCCACGTCGGCGGATTCCGAAGCCGCCACCGAAGAGGTGTCGGCGGCCTCTTCAACGTCGCCCTCGGCCTCGGCCTCGTTCGCGGACTTGGTCCCGGACGTGGCCTGGACCTCGACGGCCGCCTTCACCGCGGCAGCCCTCTCGTCCGCGTCCGCGCGAATGGACCGCCACGCGGTCTCCGCCGCCTGCTGTTCGGCTTCCTTCTTGCTGCGGCCGGTGCCGGTGCCGTACGAGACACCACCGACGCGGGCGGCAGCGGTGAAGGTCTTCTCGTGATCCGGGCCGGTCTCCGTGACGAGATACTCGGGCACGCCGAGACTCTCCGCCGCGGTCAGCTCCTGCAGACTGGTCTTCCAGTCCAGACCGGCACCGAGGTTGGAGGACTTCTCGATGAGCGGGTCGAAGAGCCGGTGCACCAGCTCGGACGCCGCGTCGAGACCCTGGTCGAGATAGACCGCGCCGATCACCGCTTCAAGGGTGTCGGCGAGGATGGACGCCTTGTCCCGGCCTCCCGTGCCCTCTTCACCACGGCCGAGCCGGATGAAGGAGCCGAGTTCGAGGCCGCGCCCCACTTGCGCCAGCGCACGCGAATTGACCACCGCGGCCCGCAACTTGGCCAGCTGGCCTTCGGGCAGGTCGGGGTGGATGCGATACAGCGTGTCGGTGACCACCAGTCCGAGCACCGAATCCCCGAGGAATTCGAGCCGTTCGTTGGTGGGCAGACCGCCGTTCTCGTACGCGAACGAGCGATGGGTCAGCGCACGCACCAGAAGGGCGGACTCCAGCTGATAGCCGAGCCGCCCTTCCAGAAGCGTGTGGGACGAGGCTGTGCTGACGTTGTCTGCCTTCTTGGTACTGGACAGTTCAGACATCGAGCCTCTCACCAGCCGCTCAGACCTCGAGGACCTGGCGCTTGTTGTAGGTGCCGCAGCTCGGGCACGCGATGTGCTGGAGCTTCGGCTCCTGGCAACGCTCACACGAAACCAGGGTGGGGACCGCAGCCTTCCACTGCGACCGGCGGTGGCGCGTGTTGCTGCGCGACATCTTCCGCTTCGGAACAGCCACGGCTACTTCTCCTGCTTCTCGTCGGCGCCGTCGTCGGCGCCGCCCATGTTGTCCTTCTCGCCGTCCTTGATGGTTTCGGCGAGTCCTTGCAGTGACGCCCACCGGATGTCGACGGCGTCGTGGTGATGGTCCGGGTTCTCGTCCAGCCTGATTCCGCATTCGGAACACAGGCCGGCACAGGTCTCCCGGCACACCGGCTGCATGGGCAGTGCGAGCACCACCGCATCGCGCAGCACGGGTTCGAGGTCGAACAGTCCGTCCTCGATGTAGAGCCTGTCCTCGTCGTCCTCGGCGTCGTCGGCCGGTTCCGCCTGCTTGCTGCGGCCCCGGTCGTCGGCGTCAGGGTACGAGAACATCTCCTGGAAGTCCGCTGCCACGTCCTGGCGCACCGGCTCCAGACACCTTACGCACTCCCCCTCGGCGGTCGCACGGGCGGTGCCGGTGACGAGCACACCCTCCATGACCGATTCGAGGCGGATCCTGAGCTCCACCGGTGCGCCTTCCGGCACTCCGATGACTCCGTCGATACCGAAGTCCTTGGGCGCCGCCGCGGAGCGGGTCAGCCGCTTGAGCGCACCAGGACGCCGTCCCAGCTCGTGTGTGTCGAACACGAGGGGGTTGCGGTGGTCGAGGCGGGCGTTCAGGGCTGTCCCAACTTTCGGTTCGTGGAGTGGGCCGCCATGTCGCGTACGGGGCGGGCGGCCGGATCGCGGACATCACGCGACCGAAGAGCCAGGATACTTGACCGGCCGCCGTTGGCCCAATCCGGCCGTGTGCGAGGGCCCGGCTGAGCCCCGGCGCGGAGCGCGGGGCTCAGCGCCCCTGCTCGTACCGGCGCAGCTGTTCGAGGTCGATCATGCTGGTGTCGAAGAGGCTGGTCTCGTCGAGCGCGCCCTGCGGGTCCTGCCCCTGCTGCTGATGCGACTGCTGCTGGCCCTGCGCCTCGGGGTGCTGCTGCCAGCCCTGGGCCGCCTGGTCGTAGTTCTGCCCGTAGCCCTGGCTGTAGCTCGGGTCGTACGCGGCGGGGTCGTAGACCGGCTGCTGGGCCTGTTGGTACGCGTACGGGTCCTGCTGCTGGTAGGCGTACGCGTCCTGCTGCTGGTAACCGCTGTAGGAGGGGTCCGCGTACTGCTGCTGGGCGGCGGGGTCGGCGTACTGCTGCGGGGACTGTGCCTGCGCCGGGATCGGGATCTGGACCGGCTGCTCCGGGACCCGGGGCGGGGACTGCGGCTCCATCGGCCGGTGCGCGGCCGCCCCGGCGCCCTGGAGCGGCTGCTCCCCCGACAGCTCGGCGAGACCGGACAGGTAGTCCGCGTCGCTGGTGTGCCCCTGCCGCCCCGCCGCGTCCTGTTCCGCCATGTGCAGACCCAGGTCGTCGGTGGCGACGCGGCCGTGCAGCTTCTGCCGGCCGCGGCCGACCGCGTCGAGCGTCTTGGAGAGGACGGCCTCGAAGGCGCCGAGCTTGGCGTCCACGTAGTCGTCCGCGCGGCGGATCAGGGTGTCGGGGTCGGCGCTGTACTCGGGGGCGTCCTCGTCGGCGTAGCCCTCCTCGTCGAGCCCCGGGCCGCGGCCGAGCAGTTTCTCGCGGCCTCGGTCGACGGAGCCGATGGTCTTGTTGAGCACGACCTCGAAGTTCGCGAGCTTGGAGTCCACGTAGTCGTCGGCCTCGGCACGGATCTCCTCGGCGTCCCTGCGGGCCTCGGCGAGGATGCGGTCCGCCTCTTCCTGGGCGGTCCGGGCGATCGCGGTGTCGGAGATCAGCGTGGACCGCTCCGTGTGGGCCGCCGCGACGATCCGCTCCGCCTCCTGGCGGGCCTGCTCGGAAAGCTGCTCGTGGCCGCCGAGGAGCTCCTGCGCCTGGGCGAGGGAGCCTGGCAGGGCCTCCCGTACCTCTTCGAGCAGCGAGAGCAGTTCGCCGCGGTTGACCACGCAGGAGGCCGACATGGGCATGGAACGGGCGTTCCCCACCGCGTCGACGATCTCGTCGAGCTTCTTCTGCACGTCCACCGTGTGCTCGCCACTCTCTACAGCCGGGTTGGAGACGGACGCAACGACTGTACGGCCAGTCGGTGCGGGCCCGACACCAGGTGACGGTACGTCAGTTGCGGGGCCGGTCCGCCGCCGCGTGCCGCGCCCCGTCCGTCACCGGTTCTCCAGGCGCTCGGCCAGTGCCTCGTGCACGAGCGGAGGCAGCAGGTGGGAGACGTCTCCGCCCCACGTCGCCACCTCTTTGACCAGCGAGGAGGAGAGGAAGCTGTAGATGGGGTTGGTCGGCACGAAAAGGGTCTCGACGCCGGAGAGGCCGTTGTTCATCTGGGCCATCTGCAACTCGTAGTCGAAGTCGCTGACCGCCCGCAGACCCTTGACGATGGCCGGGATGTCGCGCTGCTTGCAGAAGTCGACGAGGAGGCCGTGGAAGGACTCCACCTCGACGTTGCCGAACTCGGCGGTGACGCGGCGGATCATGTCGATCCGCTCGTCGACGGTGAACAGCCCCTTCTTGGACTGGTTGATCATCACGGCGACGTGGACGACGTCGTACAGCTTGGAGGCACGGCCAATGATGTCGAGGTGACCATTGGTGATGGGGTCGAAGGACCCCGGACAGACGGCGCGGCGCAACTGAATTCCCTCGCTCTCCGGTCCGGTCATCGGGCGTCTTCGGGTGCGGCGGCGCGACCGTACCAAAGGGTTCCTTCGCCGTAGCGGCGCTCCCGCAACGGTTCGAAACCCCTCGGCCAGGTGAACTCCCCACCTCTGGTGCTGCGCTCCACGGTGGCGACGGCATCGTCATTGAGCCAGCCCCCCGAGCGGAGTGTGAGCAGGATCTCGCGAAGATCGTCATCGGTGACGGCGTACGGCGGGTCGAGGAAGACGACGTCGTACGGGGCCTCGGGGGCCGGTCCTGTCACGATCTGCTCTGCTTTGCCCGTACGGACCTCGGCACCCGGCAGTCCGAGGGCGCGGACGTTGTCCCGGACGGTGCGGGCCGCCCTGCCGTCCGCCTCCACAAGAAGGCTGTGCGCGGCGCCCCGGGAGAGGGCTTCGAGGCCGACGGCGCCGGAGCCGGCGTAGAGATCGGCGACGCGCAGCCCTTCGAGCGTGCCGAGCAGCGCCTCCCAGGTGGAGAAGAGACCTTCGCGCGCTCGGTCGGAGGTGGGGCGGGTTCCGTTGCCCGGGGGGACGGCGAGACGGCGCCCGCCGGCGGCGCCGGCGATCACGCGGGTCATGGGTGTCGGGTCCTCGGTTCGTGGGGTGCGCGGATTGCGGGACGGCGTGGTGCGCGTGGCCCGCCGGTGCGGCGGCGGGCGGCACGTGCGCCGTCACCCACGATATGGCGTCGCTCCCGGCGCGGCCCGCCGGGAGGGAGGTCCGGGACCCCCGCCGGGCCGCTGTGCGGGCCTGTGAGGGCCGTTCAGCCCTTGTCCAGATACTGCTCCCGCTCCGTGTCCAGCAGGGCGTCCAGCGCCGTACGCAGCTCCGGGAGGGAGTCGAGCTCCGGGTCGGCGGCGACGACGGCCACGGCCTCCTCCCTGGCCGCCGCGATGACCTCCTCGTCCTCGATGACCGCGAGCATCCGCAGCGAGGAGCGGACTCCGGACTGGGCCTGGCCGAGGACGTCGCCCTCGCGGCGCTGTTCGAGGTCGATACGGGAGAGCTCGAAGCCGTCGAGGGTCGAGGCGACCGCGCCGAGACGGGCCCGCGCGGGGCTCGCCTCGGGCATCTCCGAGACCAGCAGGCACAAGCCCGGGGCGGAGCCCCGGCCCACCCGGCCGCGCAACTGGTGCAGCTGCGAGACGCCGAACCGGTCCGCGTCCATGATCACCATTGCCGTGGCGTTGGGGACGTTGACACCGACCTCGATGACGGTCGTCGCGACCAGGACGTCCACGTCGCCCGCGGCGAAGCGGCGCATCACGTCGTCCTTGTCGTCGGGCTGCATACGGCCGTGCAGCACCTCCACACGGAGGCCGGCCAGCGGCCCGGAGGCGAGCTGCCGCGCGATGTCCAGCACGGCCAGCGGCGGACGCTTGTCCCCCTCGGCCTCGGCCGCCTTCGCCGCGGCCTTCTTCTTCGGCTCGTCCTCGCCGTCACCGATCCGGGGGCAGACGACGTACGCCTGGTGCCCCTTGCCGACCTCCTCGCGCACCCGTTCCCAGGCACGCGCCAGGAAGTGCGGCTTGTCCTGGGCCGGCACGACGTGGGTGGCGATCGGGGAGCGCCCGGCGGGCAGTTGGTCCAGGACGGACGTCTCCAGGTCACCGAAGACGGTCATGGCGACCGTACGGGGAATGGGTGTCGCCGTCATGACCAGCAGGTGCGGCGGCTGCTTGCCCTTGGAGCGCAGGGCGTCGCGCTGCTCGACCCCGAAGCGGTGCTGCTCGTCCACGACGACCAGACCCAGATCGTGGAAGCGCACCTTGTCCTCGATCAGCGCGTGCGTACCGATCACGATCCCGGCCTCGCCGGTGACCAGGTCGAGCAGCGCGTGACGGCGCGCCGCCGCGCCCATGGAGCCGGTGAGCAGCACCACCTTGGTGGCGGTCTCGGCGCCGCCGAGCATGCCGCCCTCGGCCAGCTGTCCCATCATCTCGGTGATCGAACGGTGGTGCTGCTGGGCGAGCACCTCGGTCGGCGCGAGCATCGCGGCCTGACCGCCCGCGTCCACCACCGTGAGCATCGCGCGCAGCGCCACCATCGTCTTGCCGGAGCCGACCTCGCCCTGAAGGAGGCGGTGCATCGGATGCTCGGTCGCCAGATCGTCGAAGATCTCGCGGGTGACCTTCAACTGGCCGTCGGTGAGGGTGAAGGGCAGTTCGGCGTCGAAGGCGTCGAGCAGGCCCCCTGCCACCGGTCGCCGCGCCATCGCGGGAAGTTGGGCGTCCGCGTGCCGCCGCCGGGCCAGGGCGACCTGGAGCACGAACGCCTCGTCCCACTTGAGCCGGTCCCTGGCCGCCGCGACATCCGCCTTGGTGTCGGGCCGGTGGACCTTCAGCAGCGCCTCGGGCAGCGGTACGAAGCCGCGGCCCTCACGCAGGGAGGGCGGCAGCGGGTCGACGGCCTCGGTGGCCCTCGGCAGCACGGCGTCGACCGCCTTGGTGATCTTCCAGGACTCCAGCCCCTTGCAGGCCGGGTAGATCGGGATCAGCTTGCCCGCGAAGGCGTCCACCGCCTCGTCGCCGCTGTCCCTACCGAGCGGCACATACGTGGGATGGGCGAGCTGGAGCTTGCGGTTGAACATCGAGACCTTGCCCGCGAACATGCCCCGGCTGCCGGGGAGCAGGTCCTTGTGGGGCTTGTGGATGCCCCGGCCGAAGAAGACCAGCTGGAGCCGGCCGCTGCCGTCGGTGAGGGTGATCTCCAGCCGCTGGCCACGGCCGCCGTTGAACTTCAGAACGCGGGAGTCGGCGACCTGGGCGACGACCGTCACGTCCTCGTCGAGCGGGAGGTCGGCGAGGCGGGTGAGCTGGCCCCGCTCCTCGTACCGCCTCGGGTAGTGGTGCAGCAGATCACCGACGGTGTGCAGATCCAGCTGCTCGGCCATCACCTTCGCGGTGGCGGGACCGAGCGTCTTCTTGAGTGATTCATCCAGCGCGGACACACGATCCATTGCACACCACATCACTGACATCCGTCGCGCACCTGTGGACAACCCCAGGTCGCGGGCGGGTCAAAGGCGCTGCGGGACCGGGGCGGTGCGAGGCCGGCTCAGCGGCTCGTCGCGCGGACCGCGGTGACGGCGGTGAGCAGGACGGCGCAGTCCTCCAGGGCCTCCAGGCCGTGCCGTTCGTGCGGAACGGGGCCCACCTGCCCGGCGATCATGTCCTGGTCCCCGGACTTCTTCGTCACCCGGATCCGGCCGTGCAGTACCTGAAGGCTGGCCGCCGGGGGCGCGTTGTGCTCGTCGAGGGACGAGCCGGAGGTCAGCGCGATGACCGTCTGCCGCAGTGGACCGTCGTGCAGGAACAGATGCGCGCTCCGGCCGTGGGCGCTGGCGCGCGCGTCGTCGAGCTGGTGGCGGGCGAGTGCGGTCAGGTCGTCCATCGGTGGGCCTCTCACCTCGGGCGGTGCGCGCGTCGGTCATGGTGCGCCTACCCACCATCGTCACAGGTACCGCGCCCCGTGCAAGCCGTGGCCGCGTGCACGGGACCACGGCTTGACCGGGTGTACGCGGCCGTGTGCCTACTCCACGCCGATCAGCAGGGGCACCGACTGGCGGCCTCCTCGGTAGACCACCGTGTCGACGGCCAGGTGTCCGTCCCGTACGTAGCCCTCCAGGCGTTCGGCGAGGGAATCGGGTACGTCCTCGCCAAGTACGAGGGTGACCAGTTCGCCGCCCGCCGACAGCATCCGGTCCAGAACGCTCTCGGCGGTGGCGGCGAGTTCGGTGCCGATCACCGCGACGTCGCCGTCGATCAGCCCCAGCAGATCCCCGGCCTGGCAGATGCCCGCCATGGTCCAGGACTGTCGCTCGGCGACGGCCAGTTCGCCGTAGCGGGTGGCGCCGGCGGCCGAGGTCATGGCGACCACGTCCTCGTCGAAACGGCGGTCCGGCTCGTGCACCGCGAGGGCGGCGATGCCCTGTACGGCCGCCCTGGTCGGGATGAGGGCGACCCGGATGCCCTCGGCGCGCGCCTGTTCGGCGGCGGCAGCGGCGGTGTGGCGCAGCTCCGCGTCGTTCGGCAGGAGGACCACCTCGTGCGCGTGGGCGCGCCGGATGGCCTCGACCAGCTCGCCGCTCGCCGGGGGCTCCCCGGGGCGCGCGAGCACCGTCGTGGCTCCGGCCTCGGCGCACAGCCCGGCGAGACCTTCGCCCGGGACGACGGCGACCACGGCGCGCTGTGCCCGCTCCCGCTGATGGCCGGCGGCGGCGCCGAAGTGCGTGATGCGGATCCGGTACGGGCGTCCCGCCTCGACTCCGGCCTCCACGGCGGCGCCCGCGTCGTCGACGTGCACGTGCACGTTCCACAGGCCGTCGCCGCCGACCACGACGAGTGAGTCGCCCAGCGCGTCGAGCCGGCGGCGGAGCCGGGCGATGCCTGCCTCGTCCGTCTCCAGGAGGTAGATCACCTCGAAGGCCGGCCCCGGGGAGCTGTCGTCGGTGTCGCAGGACTCCACGACGGCTGGCAGGTCGTGCGGGCGGGCGCCCGGCGCGACGCGGGCCGGGGCGTCGCCCGTGACGGCCTCCACGAGTGCGGCGAGGACGGCGAGCAGGCCCCTTCCGCCGGCGTCGACGACTCCGGCGCGGCCGAGGACGGCGAGCTGCCCCGGTGTGGCGTCGAGCGCGACGCGGGCCCCGGCGTAGGCGGCGTGGACGGCGGCGCCGCTGCTGTACGCCGCACCGTCGTCGCCCGCACCGCGCTCGGCGGCGCCCGCCGTGCCCGCGGCGGGGTCCGTGCGCGCGGCCGCGTCGGCCGCCGCGGTGGCCACCGTGAGGATCGTGCCCTCGACGGGGTGCGCGACGGCCTCGCGAGCCAGCTCCGCCGCTCGGCGCAGGGCCCTGGCCAGGTGATCGCCGCCGTCCTCCGCCGCGCCGCCCGCGCCCTCCGCGCCGGGGCCCGCCCCGGCACCGGTCCCGTCCTCGCACAGCACCTCGGCCATGCCCCGCAGCAGTTGCGCCAGGATCGTGCCGGAGTTCCCCCGGGCGCCGATCAGTGCCCCGTGCGCCATGGCCCGCACCGCGTCGGGCAGATCCGGTACGGAGGTCCCCGTCGCGTGCGCGTCGAAGACCGCCTCGACGGCCCGCACGGCGGACTCCACCGTCAGGTAGAGGTTGGTGCCGGTGTCCCCGTCCGCGACCGGATAGACGTTGATCGCGTCGATCTCCTCGCGATCCCGGCCCAGGGCGTCCAGCGCCAGCGAGCACCAGATGCGTACCGCTGCGGCGTCGAGGGTCTGCGGCACCTGGGGGTCCTCCTTGGCG
>NZ_JAAPBF010000095.1 GCF_022695985.1 Streptomyces sp. NP-1717
GAGCGAGCCGGCCACGGCGGCGGCGGAGAGGGCGAGGAGGAGGGTCTTTCGGCAGTTGTTCCGGTAAGTCGTCATGGTGCAAGGGTTGTTGAGCGGACGGCTGTTTCCCATGTGGCAGGCAGGCATCCCCGGGTGGGGGTATCCCCCGACGCGCCGTTCAGGAGCGGAGCGATCTGGTCCCGGCTGCCTTCATCTCATGGACAGTCGTTTCCGCAAGAGTCGCCAGTACATGGTTCTCCTCCATCGCGGCGACGGCACGACGATGCAGGGGACCGACAACACGGCCGAAGTCCTCTCGCACGTCCGCGTCGGGCCAGATGACGGAAATGCTCGAGAAAGCCGCCCGGCTCAACTCCCGCGTCTGCCGACGCCGATCCTGCGCCAGGAGAGATTCTCCCCTCGTCCGCAATTCATGGAGCAGCCAAAGGCCGTCCTCCTCTGTCCTCGGCCTCACCGCGATGGCCCCACGCTTCGGAACGGCGGGAACCATGGTCCGGAGCACCTTCATAACGCCGGGTTTGGTGGCGACGAGGAGTCCCGGAACTCCGTCAAGCCCTGCGGGATCGACCGCTGTCCGGCTTGTGAGTCCAACAAGGTAGGGAAGCGAGCTCTGAAGGATTTCCTGCGGAGCGACATGCGCGACGGCCGGGAGTTGCCGCGACACCCGATAGGCCGATACGTCGGTCACTGCGCCACCGATGTCCGCGACCTCGCCACATCGCGAAATTGCATAACCGAGTCCTGATTCCCGCAGGTCGCGGAAGCGGGCATCGGCCAACTCAACGGCGGTCACCGCGATCCTGTCATTCACCGCAATCTTCTGGTCGATCACCTCCAACCGGTCCAGGATGCGCTCGCGAACCGCACGTGGCGGCAGCGGAACGGGCAACTGACGCAGGACGCGGATTCCCAGAGTGCTCTGTGCGGCCTTCGTCATCCGGCTCTCACACCATTCGCGGACATGAGGAGTCCTGAGCCAGAACCGGATCCACTGACCGATACGATGCGCATGACCCGCCTCATTGATTTTCACGACGCCCACCGAGCGAGCCGCATTCCAACCGCTGTGCTCCCGATCGACCACCGCCGCCTCACCGAAGCGCCCCACCACGACGAGGACAACGTCGCCCGAAGAGAGCCAGGTCCTGTGATGCATCTCGTGAATCCTGGTGGTGATACGGAGTTGTGGTTCCGCCCGAAGACGGCCGTCAGCAATACCCCCGGCCTGCAACAGGGGAACGCCGCCGGCGCAGTATGGGCCGGGCTCCACAATCCCGTAGGTCACGTTGTCCACGCCCGGCAGATCCGACAGTTTCTTCTCGCTCCACTCGGGTGACGCGAGTTGCAGCCAATGTGTCTCCAGGTCGCTCATGTCTCGTCCAGGAGAGTCCGTAGCCGCTGTTCCAGATGGTGCGCATCCTCGAAGAGCGTGTAGAGCTCACGGGTCAGTTCTGCGGTACGGCCGACGTGAGCGGGTTCAGCGACTTCCGTGCCGGAACTGAGAACGTAACGCGAGGGCCTGAGGTCATACCCCGCGGCCTCTATGTCCGTCCGGGACACCGAACGGCACCAACCGGTCACATCCTCGTACGTGTCAGGACGTCCGGGCCCTGCGTAGTCGCCACGCCAGGTGCTGAAGGTCGTGGCAATGCGCTGGATGTCCTCCTCGGCGAGTGCACGGTACCCCCGGATCTCCGGCCTCACCGTCGAACCGGCGTCGATGAAGAGCACCTGCTCACTTCGTGAATGATGCCCCCAGCCAAGGCGCTTCCTGTCCTCGCAGAGAATCCAGACGCAGGCAGAGGTGCGGGCGTGCGGGAAGATCTCCTTGGGAAGCGCCACCAGCGCGGCAAGGACATCGGATTCGACCAACCCTTTCCGGATCTCCAGGTCGACCGAACGGGCCCCCGTCGCAGCGCTGTCGGCCATGAGCACCACCGCACGACCGGTATCGGAGAGTTCGTCCACAGCGCGCTGGACCCAGGCGAAGTTGGCGTTGTCCCTGGGTGGCTCACCAAATCGCCAGCCCGAATCGGCTCCCGGAGCCCGGTCTCCCCAATTGCTCACATTGAAAGGCGGATTGACCAGGACCAGGTCGCACTCCAACGAGGGCCCACCGAAACGCCGAAGACTGTCGGTGGGACCCCGACCAAGGTCTCCGCGAAGTCCGTTCGCAGCGAGATTCATGGCCGCGATCTGGCGCGCTTCGTTGTTGATGTCCCTCCCCATCAGGACGAGATCGTCCTCTCCGTCTGTCTTCGCACGGACCTGACGTGCCGCCTCGACGAGGAACCCGCCGGATCCGCACGCCGGATCAAGGACCCGCTCTCCCAACTTTGGGGAGGCCAGGCTCACCATGAGCCGCGCGATGTGCGGCGGAGTGAAGTAGTTGCCGCCTTCGCCGAGTCGACGGGAGTAACGCCCCAGGCACGCGTCAAACAATTCGGCCGACGCCGGCGCACGGTGGACCGCTTGGACGAGTTCCGCGAGCGCGTGGTCTGCCTGTTCCGACAGTTGAGGCATGTTGAAGAGACCACGTCCGTGCAGCCCCACCCGTTCGGCGACACTCGCCTCGTCCCATGCCTCACGCAGAACATCCTCCGCGGTCACAGCCAAGTCGCCGCCAGTCACCTGTCGTGCGCATTCCACCAGGCGGGACCAGCCGTCCTCCCTCATGGCCCGCTCCGACGGAACTTCGGGATCCGAATCGTCCCGAGCGACATCCCCGGCGGTGAGGCTTCGGAGCACAACCATCCGCAGGACCAGCTGATACTCGAATGTCGGTGTGACATGGCCACGGAGGACATCCAGCGCCCTCCACACCTCGACGAACGAATCCGATGCCTGCGAACTTCCTTGCGGCTGATTGGACATGGCCGCGCCCTGCTGTCCGTCCGTCATGACTGCTCCAGCCAAGTCGCGACCAGCAAGGCCAATGTCATGGTCCCGGCGAAGGCGATCGCCCCGCCTCGGGCCGCCGCCGGGACTGCGACTCCGTCCCTCACGTGGAGGAAGCCCGTAAAGAGGGCAACCACCAGCGACGCGAGCACCATGACCAGCAACACAAGGACCCTGAGTTCCACTTCACCTCTCCGCTTCTCTGAGAACACACCGTCAACTCATCACCCCGGCAAGCCTCGTCGGGAGGTCGAGCGATGTCTTCGACGCTAGTGGGACTGCCCCCGCGTCGCCTAGAGCAGCATGTTTGGGTTTCCTTCCAGAGACCCGGAGAAGCACCACTTCGCGGTCATCGGCAGAAGCTCAGGCAGCGCCTGCCTCGCTCAGAAACGGACTCGGTGTCCCCGACCACGACACGTACAGCCCGTCCCTGGCTCGGGTACACGCCACGAAGAGCAGGCAGCGTTCGGCCGTCACATCCGCCTCGTGCTGAAGTCGGTCGAGTTCGACCGGAGTGATCGCCCCTGGATACGGCATCGCCCCATCATGAGTCCCGATCACCGCCACGCAGCGGAACTCCAGCCCCTTGAAGGAGTGCATGGTGCCGATCCGGACGGCTTCGGTGTCGTCCGATGCGCTCCCCCGCAGACGTACGACGGGTACGCCCGCGGCACGCAAGCGCTCGGCCGCCCGATCACATGCCTTGTTGAATCGCGCGCTGACGCCGATGTCGCCAGGTGAGACCCCGTCGTCGATCCAGCGGCGGACACGCTCCACGAGCGCGTCGAGCTCGGCGTCCTCCGACGCGGCGGCGTGTACGTCGGGACCGTTGCCGTGCAGCGCGGAACGGTAGCCGAGCAGAGTCTCGTTTCGGCTGTCGTCCGCCAGCTGTTCGAAGGGGCGGCCCACGAGAAGGGCGGTGGACCAGCTCAGGATCTCGTGCGTGGAGCGGTAGTTCTTGCGCATCTTCGTCGACCGGCCTGCGACCTTGATACCGACTGTCTTCAGGGACACCTTCGAGTCGTAGATGCGCTGGTGCGGGTCGCCCGCGATGAACAGGTCGTCGGGACGGCCGGGTACAGCCATCCTGAGAAGTCGCCACTGGGCGGGGTGCAGGTCCTGCGCCTCGTCGACGACCACGTGCCGGTAGCGGGGACCGTCCGACTCCAGCTGATCGGCGGCCTCCGCACAAGTGCCGAGGTAGGTACGCAATCCGTCGGTGGCGAGCCGATCGGTGAACTCCTCGACGGTGCGCCACACCGACGCGCGAGCCGAAGCCGGCAGGGCGCTGCCGCGTCCGCGCCGCTCGCACGCCTGGTACTCCTCCCATGTGCGCAGGTGCTGCGCGAGGATGACGTGCTTGTACTCCTGGGCGAGGAACTGGCCAGTGCCGGTGAACCCCGTCGTCTCGGCTGCCGCGGTCCAGCGCGAGTCCTCCTCTCCACCGCGAAGTGGCCGACGCGAGGTCGACACGACCCGGCCGGCGAACGCGTCCACGGTCATGATGTCCACCCGGTCCCGCAGCACCTCGTCCTCGACCAGAGCGGCAAGGCCGCTGCGCAGTGCGCCGACAAGGGCGTTGGTGTAGGTCGTCAACAGGATGCGGTCACCGTCGCGCAGGTGCCCGAGCAGATGCCGTACGCGATGCAGCGCGACGACCGTCTTGCCGGTACCGGGGCCGCCGGTGACCTGGGCGGGCCCGGAGTACGACGCCCGGTAGGCGACCTTGTGCTGCGAGGGATGGAGGAAGACCCGCCAGGCGGCAAAGGGCTTGTCCAGGATGTCGCGCAACTCCTCGGACGCGGTGACGAGGGCGATGCGGGTCCGGGTGCGGTGGATGGCCGTGTCGAAGTCCGCTGTGTCCACCGGCTCGTCGGACGGCGCGGTCGTGGAGAGGCTGACGGAGACGACGTCCCGCCACACCTCTTCCACCGTGAATCCCGCGGCCAGGTACTCAAGGACTTCGCGCTGGTCCTGAGGGAAGTACGGCGCGAAGACCTCCAGCTGTTCGACGTCGGTGAGCACGCGAGCCTGACGCAGAGTCGTGTCGTCGATCCCGAGCGCCGCCAAATCCCCGTCCGAGACCTTGGCGAACAACCGCCGGTCCGCGTCGGGGGCGATGCGCTCGTAGGCGGGCGTCAGCTCGTCGAGCATGGCGATGTCACGGATCTCGACGGCACGGGTGACGGTGTTGATGCTCGCCTTCTGCTTGATCGCCCAGTCGATCGCCTTGTCGTGCGGCATCACCCGCAGCAGTACGTAGGTGTCGCCGCTGTCGGGCGCGAGCACGACCCCGCGGGTCCCCTGATCGATCCGGATGGTTCGGATGTGCCGGTCACGTGCACGCTTCAACGTCTCCAGCTTCAGCCCTGGATCCTTGAACAACTCGTCCAGGGTCAACCGCTCGAACTTCTCCCAGGCGTCGAACACACCCTGCTTGACGGTGCCTTGAAGCTTGGCGAGCTGTGCACAGAAGCCGATGTCGAAAGCCAGATGGGGCATGGTGGGCTGTTCTCTCCTCCCCGCGCAGGGCGCAGGCTCAGGTGGCGTTCCCGTCGAGGTCCAGACGGATCAAGGCAAGTGCCTCGGCCACTTCTTCGGTCATTTCGTCGGCAGGCCCGAACACCAGGCGCAGGTCGTCATGGAGAGGTCCGAGAATCAGATCCGCCTCGGAGGCCTGTCCCTGGGCAAGAAGCAGCATTCCGATGTCGCGACGGAGCTCTACGGCTTCCTCACTCACGTCGCCGTCGACGGCCCGTACGACATCGAGTACACCGCGCAGGGCTGCCAACGCGTCGGTGACATGGCCGAGTTCACCGCGGCAGCGGGCGGCCTGGGCCCGGCGCGCAGCGTGGCCCACACGGTCTTGCCCGGCCCATCGAAGCGGGGGTACCAACCCCAGTCGTCCGCGAGCGCTGCAACGAGGAGTAGCCCTCGGCCGCCGTCCGCGCCATCGGGTGGGTCAGGTGGACCGACGGGGGCGGGGGCTGGCTCGGGAAGCTTCTCGCCGCGGGTGTCGGTGACCTCCACGGCGACGCACGCGCCGCCGGATGCCTGCGCGACGGTCAGCCCCAACCTGAAGTCCCGGCCGGGCACGTGTCCGTGACACACGGCGTTCGCGCTGAGCTCCGCGACGATCAGCGTCAGCGCGTCGTGTGGCTCGCTGCCGTACGCGATCCCCCACGCGTCGAGACGTTCCCCGGCCAGGTGTCGAGCCAGGCCGGCACCACGTGGGGTTGAGGAGAAGCGCATCGTGAAGTGGTTTGTGGGGGCTGGGGGTTGAGTGGCGCGGATGGGACGTACGGGGAGAGGCGGTTTTCTGTTCATGCCCTCACGGTGACGCTCAGTGGCATAGCGTGACCAGGGGTGACTCGCCGTCGCGGACCGGTTGTACGCGTCGGCGTACGGCGTGTACGCGCATGGAACGGGTGTGGAACAGGTGACGGGATGACGACACGGGACGAGGCGGACGCGCAGGCGGATCCGGACGCGGATGCTGGGCAGCGGCCGGAGGACGAGCCTGGCTCTGGGGTGGTCATGGCCTTCGGCCGGCAGCTGAAGCTGCTGCGGGTACGGGCGGGCCTCGACCGTACGGAGTTCGGGAAGCGGGTGGGATACGCGGCCCAGTCGGTCGCATCCTTCGAGCAGGGCAGACGCATCCCGCAGCCGCGGTTCATCGACCGGGCGGATGATGTGCTGGATGCCGGGGGTGTGTTGAAGGCGCTGAAGGAGGAGGTGGCGCGGGCGCAGTACCCGGCGTTCTTCCGGGACGCGGCACGGCTGGAGGCGAAGGCGCTGGAGCTGTTCTTGTACGCGGTGAGCGCCGTGCCAGGCCTTCTACAGACAGAGGAGTACACGCGCGCTCTGCTGGCTATGCGGCGACCACTGCTTGACGAGGACACCATCGAGCAGCGTGTGGCAGCCCGCCTCGCGCGGCAAGAGATTCTCAATCGGTGGCCGGCACCCCTTATGAGCTTCGTGGTGGAGGAAGCAGTCCTGCGCAGGCCGTTCGGCGGAAACGATGTGCTGCGCGCGGTACTTGAACGGATTCTTCGCACAGGCCACAAGCGCAATGTAGAGATCCAGGTCATGCCGACCGACCGGGAAGACAACGCCGGAGTGGACGGGCCGTTCACCCTCATCACGCGCAAAGGCGGAGATCAGATCGCGTACCTGGAGGTTCAGGGGCGCAGCATCCTGCTGACCGACCGCAACGAGGTACGTTCCGTGGCGGCACGCTATGGGATTATCCGGTCTCAGGCTCTCACTCCACGGGAGTCCATGGGATTCGTCGAGAAGTTGCTGGGAGAGCTATGAACACCACCGACGCTTCTGCCACGGAAGACCTGACTTGGTTCAAGAGCAGCTACAGCGGGGCTGAAGGAGGCGAGTGCCTAGAGGTCGCCTGGCGAAAGAGCAGCTACAGCAGTGGCGAAGGCGGCGAGTGCGTCGAGGTCGGTGCCGCCCCCACCCACGTACACATCCGCGACTCTAAGCGGCTCACGGGACCCATGCTGACCGTGGGACCCGACGCATGGGCCGGGTTCGTGGGCCTGGTCGCCAACTGACTCGGTCTGCAAGCCAGGAGGGTCCCGCCACGCGCCGTACAAGCGCAGCGGCGGGGCCCTTCTGTCAGCCGGGTACCGGACTACGCCGCGTCCACGCCCTCTTCGCGGCGGATCATCCGCCAGGCCGCCCGGCGGGCGCTGCGGTCCAGGCTGGACTTGAAGCCCTTGTCCGGGCCGAAGTACTGGCGCCCCATGCCGGCCACACTGTCGATGTGGTCCGCCATCTTGTCGGCGAAGACCTTGTCGAAGACCTTGCCGAAGTTCTCCTCGTCGTTGACGACCGCAGCCGCCCGGACTTTGCCGTCCTCCTTGGCCTCCACGAAGGGCTGCCGGACGTCCTCTTCGGTGAAGTCCGTGCCGAACTTGGCGTTGAACTTGTCGATCAGCTCGGACAGCAGCGACTTCTCGGCCTCCGCCGCACCACCCCCACCGCCGCCGAAGCCCTTCAGCTCGGCCGGGCCTTCGGCGGTGAGCGACTTGTCGTGCTCGCCGATCTTCTCCACCCGCAGGTGACTGAGGTCGATCTCGCCTATGTCGACGCCGCCGTCGGCGCGCGGCGGGAGCCGGTGGAGGAGGTAGCGGCCATAGAGGTGGAGCCGCTCCAGCTCGGGGTCCCGATAGGGCACGATCTGCGCAAGGAAGCTGTACATGCGTACGTAGTCGTTGAGAGCCGAACGGAAGTCCTCTGCCGTCTTCACATCGTCCTCGTCCTCGCTCTCCTGAAGCGGGGTGAAGCGGGCCACGGCCGGGGAGAGCAGCCGATACAGCTCCGCGTGCGCCTTCTCCCACCTCGCCTGGGAGCCGGCCGCCTTCTCGTCCGCGTCGAAGTACGCGGCGGCGAACTCGTCCATCTCCGGCTCGGAGATGATCGGCGCCGACATGACCCGGTTCTGGGCCGTGTAAAGGAGATTCGGCTCGGTGGGCAGGGCCTGCGCCTCCTCGAAGTACGGGCGGAAGGCGTCCTGGATGTCGTCGGCGTCGTTGGTGAAGTCCAGGACCGCGAGGTCGGCCTGGCTCTTGCGCTCGGCGGTGCGGTTGAGGCGGGAGAGCGTCTGTACGGCGGAGATGCCGGTGAGCTTCTTATTGACGTACATCGTCGTCAGGAGCGGCTGGTCGAAGCCCGTCTGGTACTTGTCCGCGACGACGAGGATCTTGTACTCCTGCTGTCCTCGTCCGCCCGCGGCAACGGCCTTGTCGTCCGCGCGAACATACGCGAACGCCTTCGGCAGCCCGCTCTCGGAGATCCCGCCGTTCTCCTTCACCTCGGTGGTCTCGGCACCGTCGATGGTGAGTGAGCCCGAGATCGCGACGAGGACACCCAGGTCCGGGTACTTGGTGTCGTACTCCCGGTCTTTGATGTAGCTCTTGATCGCACGTGCCATCTGCACGGCGGAGTGCCGGGAGCCCGTGACCACCATGGCCTTGGCGCGCCCGCCGAGGCGGCCGCGCGAGTGCGTGACGAAGTGCTCGACGATCACCGTGGCGTGCTGCGAGACGGTGGACTCGTGCATGAGCGCATATCGGGCGAGCAGGCTGTTGGCCTTGGAGGATTCGACCTCGCGATCCTCCTCGTCCCTGTGCACCAGCTTCCAGTACGTGTTGTACGTGACGTAGTTGCGCAGTGGATCGAGGATGAAGCCTTCCTCGATGGCCTGGCGCATGGAGTACGTGTGGAAGGGGCGGTAGACCGCTTTGCCGTCCACGGTGTGTTCCGTGCCGAAGAGTTCGAGGGTCTTGGCCTTCGGGGTGGCGGTGAACGCGAAGTAGGAGAGGTTGGCCGCGCGTGAGCGTTCGAGGGCCTTCCGCTTCAGCTTCTTCTCGACGGGGACGGCGACGGATGTCGCGCCTTCGTCGTCGGAGTCTGCGTCCAGGCCGAGTTCACGCAACGCGGCGCGTACGGCGGTGGCCGCGTCACCGGACTGCGAGGAGTGCGCCTCGTCCAGGATGATCGCGAAGCTGACGCCCTTGATCTCCGTGGGGTTGCGCTTGATGTAGTCGATCAGCGCGGGGAACGAGTGCAGCGTGACGGTGACGATCTTGCCCGTGTCGCGGGAGAGGGCACGGGCGAGCTGTTCGCTCTTCGCGCCGTGCTTCTCGTCGACCTTCACGACGAGGCCTTCGGTCTGCGAGAAACTGCCGACAGTTTCGCGGAGTTGGGCGTCCAGGTTGCGGCGGTCGGTGATGACGATGACCTTGTCGAAGACTCGCACGCCGGGCGTGATTCGTCCGGCAGCCACGGCCTCGGGGTTGAGCATGCGCGGGTCGGTGTCGGCGTGCAGGTCACTGAGGCGGTGAGCGAGCCAACCGATGGTGTTCGACTTGCCGGAGCCGGCGGAGGCCATGATCAGGTAGTTCTGACCGGGGCCGTGGGCGGCGGCGTGGGCGGTCAGCTTCTTGACCGCGTCCCACTGCTGGAAGCGAGGGAAGATCGTCTTCTTCGTTGTGCCGCCGCTGGGCGTCTTCGTCTTCTGCTGGTGCACGAACCGTTGCAGCAGGTCAAGCCAGTTGTCCGGCGCCCAGACCTGCTCCCAGAGGTAGGAGGTGGCGTACGTGCCGGGGGTGCTCGGATCGGGGTTGCCAGCCCCGCCGGGCTGGCCGGCGCCGTTGGAACCGGTGTTGAAGGGCAGGAACCGCGTCTTCGCACCGCGGAGTTGGGTCGTCACGAAGACGAGGTCCGGGTCTATGGCGAAGTTCGCGATGACACGACGGGTGAAGATCAGCTCGGTGGGGTCGCGCTCGGTGCGGTACTGCTCCTTGGCGTGCTCAACACCCTGCCGCGTGAGCGGGTTCTTCAACTCGGCGGTGGCGACGGGGATTCCGTTGAGGAACAGGGTCAGGTCGAGTTCGTTGCCCTGGTCCGCTTGCTTGGCCGCGTAGCGCAGTTCGCGTACGACGGTGAGGCGGTTGGCACGGTAGCCGTTCAGGACGGAGTCGTCAGGTACGAGGTTCGGCTTGAAGTACGCGACGCGGAGCCGGACGCCTCGGTCCTTGAGCCCGTTACGGAGGACGGTGAGCAGCCCGTCCTCGCTGATGGCCTTGTCGAGGCGCTGTGCGAAGCCGCGTTGGGCCTCGGTGTAGCTGCCGCCGTAGACGGAGAGGAGTTCTTTCCACTCGTCGGGCTGAGTCAGCTCGATGAACGCGAACAACTCGTCTGGGTCCAGCCCGAGTTCGGCCTGGTACGCCTGGGGCGTGCCCTCGCGCCAGCCGCGCTCGGTCATGGCGGCGACTATGGCGTTCCCGAACGCCGCCTCATCGTGTGCGGGGCTCATGGCTAGACTCCGTCCGTTACGTTGCGTCCGCTGGCGGTGGAGACGTCGAACTGGCCGGTTACGGCGGCGGTGATGAGGGCTTGACGGCGTTCGGCGAACAAATGCATCTGAGTCGCGAGTGCCTTACGTGTTCGAGTGATCGCCGCCCGCAGCCTCTCGTACTCGTTCACGACTCGATGTTGCTGTTCGAGGCTGAGCTGCGGTACGGGAAAATCCAGGACCTTTGAGCTGCTCGTGGTGGCGATCCCTACCTGATTTGATGTGAACCGAAAGTATCGCCGCCCATGGGTAGCTGCCAGCAGTGCAGAGAAGTAGGTCGGCAAAAGTCTGTTTTGATTTGCACGGATCGCGAAGACGTGATTCTGGTGGACCATGTTCGCGATCTCACCTTTCCAAACTGCCCCTCGCCCGAGGTTGTCTGGGTTCCCGTTCGCTTCGGTCATGACGACATCCCCAGGACGCAGGGTCGAGCGTCTAGCCATATCTGGCGGGATCGTGATGGTCTTCACCTCGGAGAGGTCCACCCATTCACCCTGAACATTAGCCACGCGCAAATAAGGAAACTCGGCATCGCTAGCACCTCGTTCGCGAGCACCGTGAACCGTTACCCCGGACTGCACGCGAGCCATATAACCCAATCGGGCCGTCGCTAGCCGAGCAGGAAGCCAAGGCCACGTCTCGTCGCGATCCGTGGAAGAACTGATGCCAGGTGTTGTGAGCTCTGAAACAGCGGAAATGTAGCGCTCTTCCAGCCTGGAGGACTGTCGCATGCGAAGGTCAACAAGTCTATCGATTCGGCCAGTCTCTGCGGCGAGGAAGTCAGAAATGCGATGCTGTTCCAGCATATTCGGCAACTCGATTGGCATGGCAAGAAGATCTTCGTTCGCGAAGTTCATCTGAGACTCAGCCATGCCGGTCTTTCGGGCATCCAGGAAAGCCTGAGGCCGAGGAGTAGCAAGACTCCAAGCCAGAAAGCGCGGATCAACCGCATTTGAGTCGGGGCGCAACAAGATCATTTTTCCTGAGACGGCAAGCCGTCCAGGCGAATTACTCACGTGCGCTGCCACACCCACTCGATGTCGCGGACCCGCTTTCGTGACTACGACATCTCCCACTCTTACTTCAGCGTCTCGAAGACCCCAGAACTGCTCGGGCAAGACCTTGTGCTGACCGGGGTCCCAACCACGCCACGTGATAGCTGTCGTCTTGAGGACACCCCACTCCTGATCACCTTGGATATTCCGGTCGTCGCAGTTGGGGCTTGGACCACAGGCTGTATGCGAAACGAGCCAGCGAAGACGCTGAACTGACCTATGTGACCCGTGGGACATCACTTCACCACCTCGTTCAGCAGCGCCTGAATTTCGGACTCAAGCATTTTCAATTCCGCATCAATCTCCGCCAAAGGCCGCGGCGGCTCATACACGTAAAAATGCCGTGTGAACGGAATCTCGTACCCCATCTTCGTCTTCCCGTGATCAATCCACGCGTCCGGCACATGCGGGTGCACCTCCCGCTTCAGGTACTCCTCGATGTCTTCCCCCAACGGCACGTTCTCGTAGTCCCGCAGCTCCCCGTCCGGCTCCGCCTGCCCCTTGATCTTCTGGACCTCGCCCTCCGGGTCCCGGACGCCGATCGCGTCCCGCAGCGCCTTGTTGAACGGCGCTCCCGTCGGCCACGTCGTGCCCGCCGCGACCGCCGCGTCCTTCAGGGCGACCCACGCCTCCGACTTCGTCGCCCACGACCGCACGTCCATCGACTCGAACGCGTCGAAGAGCATCGACGCGTTCGGAAGCTTCTGGATGACCTTGGACGCCTCCAGCGCCGCCAGCGTCTCCTCCGTCACCTCGAACCGCAGCTTCAACGGCCTTTCCACCGTGATCCGTTGGTATCCGAACGCCGAATTGTCGAAGACCTTCACCTTGCCGTGCAGCGGGTGGTCCGCGTTCGCCGCGACCGACACCGCGTCCCCGTACAGGCGCGTGATGTCGCCGATGTGGTCCGGGGTGCCGCCCTCCCCGTCACCCAGCATCTTGCGCTTGTCGCCCAGCGACTTCCGCATCTTCTGCCACTGGTCGCGCGCGTCCAGGAGCACGACCTTGCCCTTGTGCTGGTCGTCCTTGCGGTTCGTGAGGATCCAGAAGTACGTGGAGATGCCGGTGTTGTAGAAGAGCTGGTCCGGCAGCGCGACGATCGCCTCAAGCCAGTCGTTCTCCAGGATCCAGCGCCGGATCTCCGATTCGCCCGAACCCGCCGCCCCCGTGAACAGTGGGGAGCCGTTGAAGACGATCGCGATGCGCGAACCGCCCTTACCGTTGACATCCACCGGCTTCATCATCGAGATCATGTGCTGGAGGAAGAGCAGCGACCCATCGTTGATGCGGGGCAGACCCGCGCCGAAGCGGCCGGCGTCGCCGAGGTTCTCGTGTTCGTACTCGACCTCGCTTCTGACCTTTTTCCACTCCACTCCGAACGGGGGGTTGGCAAGCAGGTAGTCGAACTTCGCGCCCTTCTCCTGACCAGGATTGGAGAAGGAGTTGCCGAACGCGATGTTCTCCGGGTCCTGGCCCTTGATCATGAGGTCGGAACGGCAGATCGCCCACGACTCCGGGTTGAGCTCCTGCCCGTACACCTCCACCGTGGCGTCGGGGTTGTGCGCCGTGATGTGGTCCTCGGCCGCACTGAGCATGCCCCCCGTACCGCACGCCGGGTCCATGACCGTGCGGACGACGCCCGGTACGCTCAGCGCGTCCCCGTCGGGCGCGATCAGCAGGTTGACCATGAGCTTGATGACTTCGCGCGGGGTGAAGTGCTCGCCCGCGGTCTCGTTGGACTGCTCGGCGAAGCGGCGGATCAGTTCTTCGAAGATGTAGCCCATGTTGTGGTTCGGCACGACTTCTGGACGCAGGTCCAGGTCGGTGAACTTGCCGATGACCTTGTAGAGCAGGTCCGCGTTGTCGAGGCGCTTGACCTGCTGTGCGAACTCGTACTGCTCCAGCACCTCGCGGGCGTTGTCGGAGAAGGAACCGACGTACAGCTGAAGGTTCGCCGCCATGCCGTGCGGGTCGCCCGCAATGGTCTTCAGCGTCAGCGCGCTCTTGTTGTAGAAGGAGTGCCCCGATGCGCGCCGCAGGAAGTGATCGGCGTCGATCTCCTGGTCCTTGTACTTCGCCACCGTCTCGGCGACCTTCTGGCGCGTCGGTTCAAGAACGCACTCCAGGCGGCGCAGCACCGTGAACGGCAGGATGACCTTGCCGTAGTCCGACTGCTTGTAGTCGCCGCGCAGGAGATCGGCTACGGACCAGGCGTGGTTCGCGAGTTCCGTGTGCTTGCTGCTGTTCAAAGGATTTCCCCGGTTTCCTTCCACTACGTACCGCCCATCACGGGACGGATGGGCCTCAAGTGTGGTCGATCGGCTGAGCCGACGGCTGGTTTCAGGCAGATTCGGAGTCCGACTCGCGGTCGGAGGAGGGCGGCAGCAGGGCGCCCGTCGTCAGCCCCGCGCTCACCGCGCCCATCGCCTCCATCGCCAGGTCGGCGACCCGCAATGCACCCGCCCGCAGTTCATGAACGCGGCGGAACGCCTCGCCGTACCGCCGCTGTTCTTCGAGCGGCAGCAAGGGGACGCGCAGGCGGCTCGGGTTGACGTGCACGGCGGCGGTGCCGGTGGAGGCCGCCGCAATGTTGTCCTCGGTCCCGACGAATCCCGCGAGGAACCACGGGTCCAGCCGGGCCGGGTCGGGCCGCAGCAGGTGAAGACGCGGGCCCAGCAGAGCGCCCGCGTCCCGGCCGTCGGCGACGCGGGTCATCGGGCGCCGGACACCGGTTGGGGCGTCACCGCGCAGGATGACGTCTCCCTCGGCCACGGTCTGCGCGGCCTCCGAGCCGAGGCATTCGGCAGGTCCCGAGGGCGGGCGCCCGGCCGAGACGTCGTCTGCGGTCAGTACGGACGCACCCGCCCGCATATGCTCCGGCGTCCCGTCTCGTACGGAATCCTGCGAGACCGGCAGCACGGCCGCCCCCCGCAGCAACGTCAAAGCACCGCCCCGCGCGAGGTCCGCCACCGTCGCCGTACGCCACGTATCGGCCGATGCATCGGGCGACGGCTGCCACTTCCCGTGGACAGTGGCGGCGGCGAGAGCGGCCAGCTGCTCGTTCAACTGGCTGTGCAGGTCCGCTACACGCCGGGCCAGTGTCTCGGGGTCGATGTCCGTGGCCGTCACTCGCACGTGGCGGGCCGGCGTGAGGTCGACGACGTCTCCGAGAAGGTCGATGACGCGTACGGCTCGGGCTACGCCCGGCTCGTCCGTGAACGCGTCCGGGTCGGCCGAGAACGCCGTCCACTGGTCAAGAACACGCGCTGTCAGGGCCGGCCAGTTGATCAGCTCCTTGCGGACACCACCGCCCGGTGTGCTCGTCCGTTCCCTCTCACCGCTGACGAACAGCACCGACTGCCGCTCCGTGCCCCCCGGTTCGGGACGCCGCAGCACCCACACATGCAGGCCGATGTGGAGAGGCGGGGCCACGCCCGCCGGGAGGGAGACGACCGCGCGCAGTGCGCCGCACCGGACGAGTTCCGCCCGGACACGACGGGCCGAGGTCCTTGAAGCGAGAGCGGGCGGCAGCAACAGGACCGCCAGGCCGCCGGACGCGACGTGCGCCAACGCGTGTTGCACCCAAGCCAGTTCGGATTCCGAACGGGGTGGCGGCCCGTACGCCCACCTCGGGTCGTACGCGAGTTCCTCGTGGCCCCAGTCCCGGTCACCGAAGGGGGGATTGCACAGGACGGCGTCCACCGTGAGATCGGAGAACGCGTCGGCGCGCAGGCTGTCGCCCACGCTGACCGTGGCCGCGCCCGCCCAGCCACCCATCGGCTCGGAAGCCCTGGTGGGATCAGTGGCCGACGAGGTTTCCAGCAGCAGATGTACGGCCGCGCGCTGTGCCTGTACGGCTACGACGTCCTGGCCGTACAGCTCGTACGCTCCCCGGCGGGCCGCCGCGGCGAGCAGCGTGCCGCTGCCGCAGGCGGGGTCGAAGACCGAGCCTGCGTCGACCGGCAGGAGGCCCGCCATGAGTGTGGCCAGTTCTCCTGGTGTCTCGTATGTGCCGGTGGCCGCGCTCTCGTCCAGCTCGCGCTCGGCCAGGACATCGAGAGCGGCCTGCGGTCCGGCCTGGTGTACGCACCGCAGGAGTGCACGGACGACTTTCGCGTCCTTGGCGCCGTAACGGACGCGTTCAACCACGGGGACCGCGTCCCGCAGACGGTCGGCGTCGGCGGCGGCGAGGGCGATCAGCTCGTCGTCGGGTGCGGCGGTGAGCTCCGCCAGTTCCTCGGGGGTGCGGCGGGAAGCGGCGGCCACCGAGACCATCAGGCGTACGGCAAGGCCGGAGCCGCCGTGCAGGCGCAGGACCGTGCGCAACTCCTCGGCGGGGGAGGCGGCGGAGGTGTGACCGCGGTTCTCCAGCCAGTCCTGCACCGTCCGCAGGTCGTACAGCGGGCTGCTCTCGGTGCCCCCGACCGGCACAGGGAAGTTCTCGTGCCGGCGGCGCCAGTTGCTGACCGTGGCGCGCGTGACTCCCGCGATACGCGAGATCTCGGCAGCCGTCACCTGCGGCGAAGACGAAGGCTGCGAGTGCTGCGTGGACGACGGCTGGCGCATGGCGTGGGGTCCTGGCCTCTCAGAAGTGAACTGTTAACAACTTACACCAGCGACAATCACCGTCAACTAGTTTGACAGTGCTTTCACTTACTTGTTTACTCCTACTTGCTTACCAAAGAGCAAGCGGCCGACGACGTGCCCCGTCGGAACACCACCCCATCAAGGAGCTGCCATGCGCCTCACCATGCCCACCACCGTCATCGAGGGGACCCGGATCACCGTCATGCCGTTCCGCGAGAACGCGGTCATCGGGACGGTCTCTCTTCCCGCGCTGCTCCAGATCGTTCCGTCCCCTCGCCGCGAGGAGGACCAGAAGTTACTGAAGACCGCATCCGGCCAGGTGCGCCAGCACGCCGAAATCCGCGCGCAGGTCCAGCGCACACTGAAGTCGACGGGGAAGGGCAAGAACGCCACGTCGTACGCCGAGTACATCGCTGCGGGCATCAACGGCGAGTGGGCGGACGCATGGTCGCTGCCGCCGATGACCCTCTGGCATGCCGGCGACATCGCCGCGATCAGTGACGAGCTGGTGTCCGGCACCGGGCTGCGAACCGTCACCATCGCTCCCGGCGCGACCGTCGTCGCGGTCGACGGCGAGACTCAACTGACCGCCTGGCACGATCTGTTCGACAACCCGGAGAAGTTCGGGCTCGCCTACGAACAGCTCATGGCAGTGCGCATCCCGTTCGAGATGTACGTGGGCCTGTCCGCGGCCGATGCCCGGCAGATCTTCCACGACCGCAACGTCCTCGGGATCGAGGTCTCCAAGAACCTCTCCATGTCCATGGATCAGCGCGACCTGGCCACTCAGCTCGCCCACCGCGTGGCCGAAGCGGTCAAGGTCGAGATCGACGGCAAGAGCGTGCCGTTCAGCAAGCTCGTCAATGCCACCAAGCGCCAGGTCGGCAAGACGGACGCCGAGGTGGTGACTCTCTCCGCGCTGCGAGCGCTCGTCATCACCACGGTGTACGGACGCTCCGGACTGAACCTCTCGTCGGAGACGATCCACGAGGACGACCTGCCTGCGGGAACCAACGGCGAACTCGTCGAGCGCACAGTCGTCGCGCTCCTGGCGGGCCTCATCGCCGATCACACCAACGCCTTCACTTCTCGTAGCGCCATCACGGCTCCTGCCGTGATCGCCGGAGTCGGCGTCGCCGCTCACCACGCCACCCCGTGGGCCGACTCCCTCCATCGCACGAGCGCCGATGACTTGAACAGGCTGCTGTCCGGCGTTCGCTGGGAGCGGGAGGCCGCGTACTGGGATGGCATCGCTGCCAAGACGGGCACTACCGGGCGCCTCAACTTCAGTGGTGGCGTCAAGGACTCGGGCGGGCGGGTCGCCGACGCGATCCTCTACCCGGCCACCGAATCGGGCCGGAAGATCCGCGGCCTTCAGGCGTAGCCGAGTCGGAAGGCGGGGACGCCGCGCCGTTACCATCACAACCGTCCAGCGCTCGTTCCCGCCGGAAAGACCGCGTCCGACGACAGCCATGACCACCCTGCGGTTCGCGGCGTCAGGCTGATGCGAGCCGGACCCGCCGTAGCTCCTCCAACCGATATGAAAAGGTGCTCGGGACACCTATCGGGTGACCGGCCTGAACCGCCCGGTCGGACCAAGCCCGCCGGGACCGCACCACACGGGGGATTTCCATGCGCGGTACGACCGCCTCGCTGTGCCTTGCCACAGCCCTGCTCCTGGCCACCGGCGCCACCGGCTGTTCCGACGACGGCGAGGACCCGCCGCTGGAGGTCGGGACCACCGTCACGCGGGAGTTGGAGGGCGGCGGCAAGGCCGCGTACACGCTCAAGAGCGTGGTCGATCCGGCCGAGATGAAGCCCGGGGAGCTGCCGTCGTTCCTGGAGGGAGGGTCCTGGGCCGCGTTGGAGCTGAGTTTTGAGAACGTCGGCTCGAAGGACATCGAGGAGCGCCCCCGGTACCGGACGCACGTCGCACCCCGCGAGGGTGAGGAGCCTCTCGGCACGACCGCCACCGACTTCGAACCCGTTCAGGGACCGGCGCTGCCCCAGGTCGTACGGCTCAAGCCCGGTGAGAGCGCCGAGGGGTTCCTCGTCATGGAGGTCGGACGGCCGGGGCCGGTCGTCGGCACGGTCACGTACTCGCCGGGCCGCAGCGGAGACATCGTCTGGCGGGTCGACTGACGGGCACCGTCACCAGTCACGCTCGGCCACCACCTCCTCCAGATCCGCTTCAGCGAACCCGTAGGCCGAGACGACGAATGCGAAGTCCCCGGCTATGACGTCACGGGCCATGGTCTCGATCTCGCTCCCCGCCGCCCAGAACTCCTCCTGCAACGCGTTGAACTCCAGCGTCGCGCCCACGGTCAGCGCGTACAGCCCCGCCAGATCGGCCGGCCGCTCCGCCTCGATGCGCGCGCACAGCCGCAGCAGGATGTCCCGCCCCTTGTCCAGGAGGTGATCGGGAAAGTAGTCGGACGGATACAGCGCCCGCAGAAACTCACGCCCCGCCACCTGCTGGTTCGTGATCGACACGATGATCCCCATCCCCCCTCGAAGAGCCGATGCGCCGATCCTGCACCACGGGTCTGACAACGCCGGGCCGGTCAGGTGGTGCAGCAGTCGTCCGGCGGTCCCGGTGTGTCGAGGCGGCAGAAGCACGACGCGTTGATCGGAACGTCCGCCAGGGCGGTCGCGGTCGTGAGTTGGTGGGACACGAGTTGGGCCTCGCCCGTCCTGCCGAGGCGTACCAGGCACTCGTGGAAACCGTGCAGCGCCCAGACGTTGCCGGGGTGCCGGGAGGGTCTGGGGAGTGTGGTGTCGAGGCCGAGGTCCGCCCGGTAGACGGCTTCGGCCTCCGCGACGCGGCCCTGTTCGAGCAGCAGGGCCCCGTACGCGTGGCGGGTCGGCTGCATCCAGCCCCAGGGCTCGTCGAAGGGGAGGCCGTCGTCGAGCGCGATCGAGCGTTCCAGCGCGGCGAAGGCCGGGTCGTACTCGCCCTTGCGGTAGTGGAGTTCGCCGTCGAGCATCGCGGAGGCGACGCCGAGGATGTCCCGGCAGGTGTTGTTGAACAGCATCCGGGACTCGGGCACGCGCCCGACGGCGAGACGGAAGGCGTCGCGCTCGGCCTCGGCCTCGGGGACGCGTCCGGTCGCCGAGTACGCCACTCCCCGGGCGTACCGGATCATCGCGGTGGTGACGGCGTACAGCTCGGCGTCGGCCGGCAGCGGCAGGGCGAGGATCTCCGCCCACCGGCCGAAACGGATGAGCACATGCACCCGCATGGCCAGGAAACCTTCGAGCCAGTCCGCCATCGGCGGGCTCTGCACGCGCAGCAACTCCTCCGGGATGGAGGCTTCGAGCTCCGCGGCGGTCTCCAGGGCTGTCCGGGACTGTCCCAGGAACATCGCTCCGTAGATCTTGAAGTGGTAGTTGTGCGAGCGGTAGAGCGTGTAGAAGTTCATCGCGCCGGCCCGCCGCCGGTACCGCTCGTCGGCCCTGATGGCTTCGCTGTTGGCCGACACGACGCGCCGGTAGTCACCGCACAGCACGTCGAGATGTGACGGCATGTGGTGCAGATGACCCGCGTCCGGCATGGCCCCGCGCAGCCGGTCGGCGACCACCAGGGCGTCCTCCGGGGTCGGGGACATCTCCATCAGATGGATGTACAGGTGCAGGGCGCCGGGGTGGTCGGCCCCGGCGTCGCTCCGCAGCGCCCGGTCGAGGACCGCCTTGGCCTCCGTCGTACGGGCACCCTCCGCGGGCTCGCCGGTACGCAGATCCCAGAGCCGCCAGGGGGTGAGGTTCATCAGCGCGTCGGCGTAAAGGGCGGCGATGTCGGGGTCACCGGGCGCGAGTTCGTACACGCCGCGCATCGCCTCGGCGTAGGGCGGGTTCCATACCGAGCAGTCCGCCGGGGCCTCCGGCCGCGGGTAGCGGGCGCGGAGCGCCTCGACCAGGGCGCGTTCGACGGGTGTCGCGCCGGCGCCGGCGGCGCGGGCCCGTTCGACGGCGGCGTGAGTCCTGCGGACGGTCCGCTCCAGGTCGAGCGGGTCGAACGAGTCCCACGGCTTGTTGTAGTTGGGCCCCAGCGCGTACGCGACGCCCCAGTGGGCCATGGCGCATCCGGGATCGGCCTCGGCCGCCGCCTCGAAACAGCTCACGGCCTCCTCGTGGTTGAACGCGTACGTCCACGCCAGCCCGCGGTCGAACCAGCGCTGCGCATCGGTCGAACGCGTGGACACCGGCCGCGTGAGTGTCCCGAGGTCGAAGTACTCCATGAACGTCTCCTTCGAAGGGTGTGCCGCCCGACCGACGCGCGCGTGATCTTACGGTCCCGTGACATGCCGTGGCGGGTACCGACCGCTCCGTGATCGCGCGCCTAGCGTGGGCCGCATGCGTGTACTTGTCACCGGCGGAGCCGGGTTCATCGGGTCGGAGATCGCCACCGGCCTCGTGTCGCGTGGTCATGAGGTCGTCGTGTACGACGTGATGCTGCCCGCCGCGCACGGCGGGGCCCCGCCCCGGCGGATGCGGGACGGGGAGCGGCTGGTCGTCGGGGACGTACGGGACCGGGACGCGCTGGCGGGGGCGCTCGCCGGGGTGGACGCCGTCTGCCATCAGGCCGCGATGGTCGGCCTCGGCAAGGACTTCGCCGACGCGCCCGCGTACGTGGGGTGCAACGACCTCGGTACGGCGGTGCTGCTCGCCGCCATGGCCGACGCGGGCGTGCGCGCGCTGGTGCTCGCCGGGTCGATGGTCGTCTACGGCGAGGGGCGCTACGACTGCCCGCGCCACGGCGTGGTCCGCCCGGCTCCGCGCGCCGCCGCCGATCTGGAAGCCGGGCACTTCGAGCCCAACTGTCCTTCCTGCGGCGCCGAGTTGGTGCCGGGCCTCGTCACGGAGGACGCGCCGGCCGATCCCCGCAACGTGTACGCCGCGACCAAGCTCACGCAGGAGCACCTGGCCTCGTCGTGGGCGCGGGCCACCGGCGGGCGCGCCGTGTCCCTGCGGTACCACAACGTCTACGGGCCGGGGATGCCCCGCGACACCCCGTACGCGGGGGTCGCCTCCTTCTTCCGGTCCGCGCTGGCGCGCGGCGAGGCGCCCCGCGTCTACGAGGACGGCGGCCAGCGGCGGGACTTCGTGCACGTACGGGACGTGGCCGCCGCCAACGCCGTGGCGCTCGACGCGGTGTGCGCGACCGGTTCCCCGGGCTTCGCCCCGTACAACACCGGCAGCGGCGAGCCGCACACCATCGGCGAGATGGCGGCCGCGCTGGCGGCGGCGCACGGCGGGCCCGCGCCCGTCGTCACCGGCGAGTACCGCCTCGGGGACGTCCGCCATGTCACCGCCGACTCGCAGGCGCTGCGCGACGAGCTGGACTGGAAGCCGGAGGTGGGCTTCGCCGAGGGCATGGCGGAGTTCGCGACGGCGCCGCTACGCGAGACGGGACGCGTAGTCCACCAGTCGCGCCTGTAGTTCCGGGTACGGCGTCGCGTCGGGGACGGTGCCGCCGCCCCGTACCGCCTCCGCGACCGCGACCGCCGCGTGGAGCGCGGCGCGGTAGGGCAGGGAGCCCGTACTCACCCGGCGCACGCCCAGCTCCGCCAGCTCGGCGGTCGAGAGGGCGGGGGCCGCGAGGACGTTGAGGGGTACGGGGACGGCCGCCACCAGTTCGCGCAGCACGGCGGGTTCCAGGGCGCCGGGGACGAACACGCCGTCCGCGCCCGCCTCGACGTAACGCGCGGCGCGTTCGAGCGTCGCGGCGACGGTGGCGTCCTGGCCGAGCCAGTAGGTGTCGACGCGGGCGTTGACGAACACTTCCGGGCAGCGCCGCTTCACCGCCGCGACCTTGGCGGCGTGCGCGGCAGGGTCGATCAGCGTCCCGTCGGTGCTGTCCTCGATGTTGACGCCCGCGACGTCCGCCACGTCGGTGCCGGCCGCGGCGAGCGTGGAGACGTACGCGGCGACCTCGTCCGGGTCGTCGCTGTAGCCGTCCTCGATGTCCACGCTGACATGCACCGGCAGCGGCGCCAGGGCCCTGGCCAGCGCGACGTTCGCGTCACGCGTGGACCGGCCGCCGTCCGGACGGCCGAGCCCGGAGGCGACGCCGAAGCTCGTCGTCCCGACGGCCTCGAACCCGGCGCCGGCGAAGGCGAGCGCCGAGGGGACGTCCCAGGCGTTGGGGAGGACCAAGGGCGCGGTGCGGTGGTGAAGTTCGCGGAAGCTGAGTGCGGTGGGGGAAGTCATGGACGAACCGTACGGAGCGCTCGCCGCCCGGCGGTGACCGCGGGGCGTCGGGCGTGTCCGGCCGGATCCGGGTCAGGCGGCGGGGAGCGTCACCTCGAAGCAGCAGCCTCCGGCCACGTTGCGGACCGCCGCCCGGCCCGCGTGGGCCTCCACGATGCCTCGTACGATCGCGAGGCCGAGGCCCGCGCCGGCCGGGGGTGTGCGGGCGTCGCTGCCGCGCCAGCCCGTGTCGAACACGCGCGGGAGGTCCTCCTCCGGTATTCCGCCGCAGCCGTCGGTCACCGAGAGCACGACCCCGCCCTCGGCGTGCCGCGCGGCGACGGCGACCGTGCCGTCGGCGGGGGTCCGGCGGATGGCGTTGACCAGCAGATTACCGAGGACCCGGCTCATCTCCTTGCTGTCGACCTCCACCGGTACGGCGTCGATACGGTCGCCCACGAGCCGTACGCCCAGCTCGCGCGCCAGCGGGTCGGCACCGGCCAGGGCGTCGCCGACCAGGTCGTACACGGAGATACGGGTGGGGGTCAGGGTGAGCGATCCCGCGTGGATCCGGGAGAGTTCGAAGAGGTCGCCGACCATGTCGTTCATGCGCTCGACCTCGGTCCGTATCTGCCGCAGATAGCGCGGGGAGTCGACGGCCATGCCGTCCTCCAGCGCCTCCGACATGGCGCGCAGCCCGGCCAGGGGTGTGCGCAGATCGTGCGAGATCCACGCGACGAGTTCGCGCCGGGAGGTCTCCAGCGCGCGCTCACGCTCGCGCGAACTGTCGAGCTTGGCGCTGGTGGCAGCCAACTCGCGGGTCAGCGCGTCCAGTTCGGCCGTCGCGGGCTCGACGGGCGCCGCGAAGACACCGCCGTCGCCGAACGACCTGGCGGCCAGGGTCAGATCCCTGCTGCGGGCGACCATCCATCTCCCGAGGAGGACGGCGGTGACGAGCGAGACGACGGCGGCCATGGCGACGACCGTGGTGACCACGCTCAGATCGTGCGGCGACAGGAACATCGCCCAGGCGACGGCGAGCGTCCCGGCGAGCATCGCGGTCACGGCGACGGCGGCGACGACGGTCACCGACACGACGAGCGACCGGTGCCGGAACAGGCGCAGGGCGAGGGCCCCGAGGAGGCCGGCCGCGGCGGCGCCGAGAAACGCGATGAGGGCGATGAGAAGCATGTCGGTCATGACCGGGCGGACCTCCGGGGGCCGGGTGAGGGGTCCGGCGAGGGGTCCGGTGACCGGCGGGGCGGCGTATCCGGCGAGGCTGCCGGGGTGCCGACCGGGGTGCCGGGTACGTCTACCGCGCCGAGTGCGGCACGCACGTCCGGGACGTCTACCGCGCCGTGTGCGCGGACCGCCGGGGGCTCGGCCGGGGTGCCCCGAACGCCTCCCACGCCGGGTGCGGCACGCACGTCCCGAACGCCTTCCACGCCGTGAGCGGCACCCGCGTCCGGAACGCCTTCCACGCCGTGAGCGGCACCCGCGTCCGGAACGTCTACCGCGCCGTGTGCGCGGACCGCCGGGGGCTCGGCCGGGGTGCCCGGAACGCCTACCGCGCCGTGAGCGGCACGCGCGTCCTGTGGCGGAGGCACCGCGCCCCCGTTCCCGGCCGCGGCCTCCGGCTCCGGCTCCGGCTCCGGCTCCGGCTCCGTCAAGCGGTAGCCGACGCCCCACACCGTCTGGATCAACCGGGGCCGGGCCGGGTCGTGTTCGATCTTGGCGCGGAGGCGGCGGACGTGGACCGTGACCGTCGACAGGTCGCCGAAGTCCCAGCCCCAGACCTCGCTCATCAGCTCCTCGCGCGTGAACGCCCGCCCCGGGTGACGCAGGAAGAAGGCGAGCAGGTCGAACTCCCGCAGAGTGAGGGCGAGTTCGGCGCCCTCACGGGTTGCGCGCCGCGCTACGGGGTCGAGCGAGAGCGTCGCCGTACGCAGCACGCCCGCCGCCGGTGACGTACCCGGCGCGGGGACCGGCAGTCGCGCCCGGCGCAGCACCGATTCCACGCGCAGTACCAACTCCCGTGGACTGAACGGCTTGGTGACGTAGTCGTCCGCTCCCGTCTCCAGCCCCAGTACGCGGTCCTCCTCGTCCCCGCGCGCCGTCAGCATGATCACCGGTACCGGGCCGCCCTGTTCGCGCATCCGGCGGCAGACCTCGAAACCGTCCATGCCGGGCAGCATCAGGTCCAGGACGACCAAGTCCGGCCGCCGGCGGGCGAATCGCGCGAGCGCGGACGGGCCGTCGGCGGCGCGTGCGACGTCGTGACCGGCCCGGTCGAGGTAGCCGGCGACGACCTCGGCGACGGTCGGATCGTCGTCGACGACGAGGACATGGGCGGATGCCTGCCCGTTCGTGCCGTGACCACGGTCGCCGCCGATGGGATTGCTCTGCATACGTCCACCTTCCCACCGCGTCCCGCGCGACCGACCGCGCGAGCGCCCGGATCGGCCGAACGTCCGTGTTTCGTAAGGTCCAGAAGTCCGTTATGCGGCCTTACGATCCGTAGGGTGAGCGCCGTGACCCACCTCACTGATCTCACCGCCGATGTCGTTCTGCCCTGTCTCGACGAGGCAGCCGCGCTGCCATGGGTGCTGGAACACATCCCTGTCGGCTGGCGCGCGATCGTCGTCGACAACGGTTCCACGGACGGATCGGCGGACGTCGCACGCTCGTTCGGCGCCACCGTCGTCCACGAGCCGCGACGGGGTTTCGGTGCGGCCTGCCACGCGGGCCTCCTCGCGTCCGACGCCGAGTACGTCTGCTTCTGCGACTGCGACGCCTCCCTCGACCCCGGCCTCCTCACCGGCTTTGTCAGCCAAATCGCCTGCGGTGAAACCGACTTGATGCTGGGCCGCCGCCGCCCGCAGGGCCGTGGTGCCTGGCCCGCGCACGCCCGCGCCGGCAATCTCGCCCTCTCCCGGATGCTGCGCCGCCGCACCGGCGTGACGCTGCGCGACCTCGGCCCCCTGCGCGCCGCGCGCCGCGAAGACCTGCTGGCGCTGGGCCTGACCGACCGACGCAGCGGCTACCCGCTGGAGATGGTGGTGCGCGCGGTCGACGCCGGACTGACGGTCACCGAGACCGACGTGCCCTACCGGCCGCGTACGGGGAAGTCCAAGGTCACCGGCACCTGGCGGGGCACCTGGCACGCGGTACGCGACATGCGGGCCGTACTGAACCGCCCACCCGCGC
>NZ_JAAPBF010000096.1 GCF_022695985.1 Streptomyces sp. NP-1717
GGAAGGTGAGGAGTTGATCCCGCAGCCGCTCGAAGACCGGGCCGAGCCGTGTCAGCCGGCACCAGGTCTGCATGTCCTTGACCGAGGCGGGTCCGAAGGCGGCGAGGTAGCGCAGGACGGCGGTTTCCGGTGCGATACCCGCCGTCGCCACGCCGGGGCCGCCGGCCGCCTGTGCCCCGAACCACTTCTGTGCCGTCGTGAGCGTGACCTGACCGCTGCGGCCCCACAGCCCGCGCGGGGTGACCTGGACGAGCGGCAGCAGGCACCGCGCGGCGATGGAGAGGGCGAGCGGGTCGGCACCGGGCCACCGCTCGACGAGCGACGCCTTCAACTCCTTGAGCGGCAGCGGCTGTTCCTCGACCAGTTCCCTGCTCAGGGCGGCGAGCCGGTCCAGGTCCACTCCGACGAGGCCGTCGCGGAAGACGCGCAACTCCCGCTCGATCAGGGGCTGGACGAACGGGCGCAGCGCGAGGCAGTCCTCGGCGGTGTGGGTGTGGATGGTGGAGCGGAGCGTGACCATCCGGCCGACCTCGCGGGAGGCCATCAGCCCGGACAGTTCGGCGGGGTCGAACGCGTCGAGCCTGGCGGCAAGTTGGACGTACGGCGGCTTCACGTTCTGCGCCTGGAGCCCGACCAGATGGGTCACGGCGTCCTTGGCGGACATGGCCGCGCGCCGCAGCAGGAGCTGCCGTGCCAGGGTGGCGCGGTTGAGCGCGCGGGTACTGAGCACGGGGAGGGAACGCGGGTCCGTCGTCTTCGAGGCCATGGTCCGCACGTTACTCAGACTTGCGGACATCTTCTGTCCTCGACCGCCGGACGGGCCGCGCGGACGGCCCGTCCGGTGATCGGGAGGAACCCGGTGGTCAGGAAGCGGCGGCGACCGTGAACAGCGCCCCGTCCGGGTCGCGGAGCGTCGCCTCGGCCACCTCGGCGGGCGCGTCCGGGCTCGGCACGAGCGAGCCGCCCGAGGCGAGCGCGGTCTCGACCGCCGCATCCACGTCCCGCACGCTGAACCGCACGTGCCAGCGCGGCCGGATCTGCGGGTCGGGCGCGGCCTGTACGGCGCCGCCGCTGATGCGTGCCAGCACCTCGTCGCCGTCGAGGAGCACCGACAGGTCGTCCTCGTGCACCAGGCGCAGTTTCCCCTCGCCCTCCGGCTCCCAGCCGAGGGTGAGCGAGTAGAAGCGCCCCGCCGTGACGGCGTCCCTGGTCCGCAGATCCAGCGAGGCGGAGCCGCTGCCGCGCCCCATGGACCAGTCGGAGCGCACCGAACCTTCCCAGATCCCGAAGACGGCGCCGTCCGGGTCGACGGCGAGCGCCGCGCGGCCGGTGTGGAAGGCCAGCGGGCCGACGCCGACCGTGCCGCCGCGCTCCCTGATGCGGGCCGCGGCCTCGTCCACGTCCGTGACGTTGAAGTACGGCGTCCAGGAGACGGCCACCTGCAGCGAGGAGGCGAGTGCTCCGATGCCCGCGACCGGCAGGCCGTCGGTGAGTGCCACGGAGAAGTCGTCGCCGAGCCCGGCCCGCCGGTAGGTCCAGCCGAGAACCTTGCCGTAGAAGTCCTGGGCGCCCGGCAGTTCACGTGCGAGCAGGCTCACCCAGCATGGTGCTCCGGCGACTCCCTGTGCTTTCGGCATTCCACTCCGTTCCCTGGCGACTCAACCGCGATCCGGTAGGACCGCACCGGAAGGCTAATGCCCTTACGTGCAGGGCAGACACCTTTGAATGTATTTGAAGCTAATGCAGCGCGGCGGACGGGAAGTGTCCGCGATATGATCAACCACTTAATGTGGGAGCGCTCCCAGTGGTTGGATGACGGTGCCCGACGGAGCGTGGATGGAGGTCGCACGATGGTGGTAAAGGGACGCACGAGCCGGCCCAGCCAGCCCACGCTCGAAGAGGTGGCGGCGCTCGCGGGCGTGGGGCGCGGCACCGTCTCCCGTGTCATCAACAACTCCCCGCGTGTACGCGACTCCACCAGGCAGCTCGTCCAGGACGCGATCGCCGAGCTGGGCTACGTACCCAACCGGGCGGCCCGCGCGCTCGCCGGCAGCCGTACCGACGCGGTGGCGCTGGTGATCCCCGAGACCGAGAAGCGGTTCTTCGCGGAGCCGTACTTCTCCGACGTGCTGCACGGTGTCGGCACCGGTCTCGCCGACACGGAGATGCAGTTGCTGCTCACGCTCGTACGGAACGAGAACGAGCGCCGGCGCTTCCTCCAGTACGCGCGCGCCGGCCGGGTCGACGGCGTGCTGCTGGTGTCGGTGCACGGCGACGACCCGCTGCCCGACCTGCTCGCGGAGATGGGCCTGCCGACCGTGCTGAGCGGCCGACGCTCGGCGGACGAGCGGGTGAGTTACGTCGACTCCGACAACGTCGGCGGCGCCCGCTCCGCCGTACGCCACCTCGCGGAGACCGGCCGGCGGCGGATCGCCACGGTCACCGGGCCGCTGGACATGTACGTGGCGCAGTGCCGGCTCGGCGGATACCAGGAGGCGGTGGCCGCCTCGGGCGGCGATCCGGATCCCTCGTGGACCGCGCACGGGGACTTCACCGAGGAGAGCGGGCGCCGGGCGATGACGGAGCTGCTGACACGTCACCCGGACCTGGACGCGGTGTTCGCCGCGTCCGACGTGATGGCGGCCGGTGCCCTGCACTCGCTGCGGGCGGCGGGCCGCCGGGTGCCCGAGGACGTGGCCGTCGTCGGCTTCGACGACTCCCCCATCGCGGGACACACCGATCCCCAGCTCACCTCCGTACGGCAGCCGGTGGAGGAGATGGGGCAGGCGATGGCGCGGGTGCTGCTGGAAGGCATCAACAACCCCGGCGCACCGCACCAACACGCGGTGCTGCCCACCGAGTTGGTGCGGCGCGCGTCGTCCTGAACACGTTCGGCCGCTGCTCCCGCGTCCGGACCCCGTTGTCCCGCGCCCCCGTCAGGCGCGCAGATACGCGAGGACGGCCAGCACGCGCCGGTGGCCCTCGCCGTCCACGCGGAGGTCCAGTTTCTGCAGGATGGCGCTGACGTGTTTGTTGACCGCGGCCTCCGTCACGTACAGGTGCCGTGCGATGGCCGCGTTGGCGCGTCCCTCCGCCATCAGGGAGAGCACCTCACGCTCCCTGGGGGTGAGCCGCTGGAGCGGATCGTGCCGGCGGTGCAGGAGTTGGCGTACGACCTCCGGGTCCACCACCGTCTCGCCCGCCGCGACCCGGGCGACCGCGTCGACGAAGTCCGTCACCGCGCTCACCCGGTCCTTGAGCAGATAGCCGACCCCGCCGTCGCTCCCGAGGTCGAGCAGACGCGCGGCATAGGACTGCTCCACGTACTGGCTGAGCACCAGGACCGGCAGCGCGGGGTGTCCGCGGCGCAGGGCGACGGCGGCGCGCAGTCCGTCGTCGGAATGGTCCGGCGGCATGCGGATGTCGGTGACGACGATGTCGGGCCGGTGCGCGCGGACCGCCGTGATCAGACTGTCCGCGTCGCCCACCTCGGCCGCGAGCCGGTGGCCGAACCGGGTCAGGACACCGACCAGGCCGTCGCGCATCAGCGGGGAGTCCTCGGCGAGGACGACGGTCAGCGACATGGGATCTCCGCGTGCAGCAGGGTGGGGCCGCCGGCCGGGCTGGATATCCGGAGTCTGCCGTCGGCGGCGGCGACCCGGTCGGCGAGGCCGACCAGGCCGGTCCCGGCCGCCGGATCGGCGCCGCCCACACCGTTGTCGCTGATGCTGAGCGTCAGGACGTCGGCGTGCAGCCGCGCGTGCACCTCGGCGCGGGTCGCCGCGCTGTGCTTGGTCGCGTTGGCGAGGGATTCGGCGACGACGAAGTACGCGGCCGTCTCCACGGCGGCGGGCGGCCGGTGCGGCAGCCGGATGTCGACGGTGACCGGCAGGACCGAGCGGGCGGTGAGATTGCCGACCGCCTCGGGCAGTCCGTGGTCCGTCAGCGCCTTGGGGTGCACACCCCGGCTCAGCTCGCGCAACTCGTCGACGGCCAGGGTTACTTGTTCCTGCGCGTTGTCGAGCTGCCGGGCGACGGACGAGCCCGGCTCGGCGTCGAGCCGTGCCATGCCGAGCAGGACGTTGAGCGAGACGAGCCGCTGCTGGGCCCCGTCGTGCAGATCCCGCTCGATCCTGCGGCGCTCGGCGTCGAAGGAGCCGACGAGCCGGGCGCGGGAGGCCCGTACCTCGGTCAGCTGCCAGCCGAGTTCACCGTCGCGTGGGGCGAGGATCGCGCGGGTCATGGCGGCCCGCGCACCGGCCCAGACGGTGATGGTGTACGGCGCGACGGGCACCAGGCACACCGCGACGACCGCCAGCGGCCAGGCGTCCGGATCGCCGATGGGCGAGGTGGCGAGGAGCACCGGGACGGCGAGCGAGACCCCAAGTACCAGCACGTCCATCCACCACATCGCGGCCAACGACGCGGCGGTGAAGCCGAGTTCACGCCAGGTGGCGGGCTCCCGCAGCCGGGTGGCCAGCCAGCCGCGCACCCCGGGGACGGCCGGCGGGCGGTGCGGGTCGGGGAGCGGGTCGGGGTCCATCAGGCGCAGCCGCACGCGCTCGACACGGCTGACGACGATGCCGGACAGGCCCACGCCGAGGAGCGGTACGGCCCCGACACCCACGACCAGGGAGACGACACCGGCGAGTGTCATCGCCGCCAGGACCGCCAGGACGAGCGCGCCGAAGACACCGCCGGTCAGGAGATAGAGGAACGAACGCCAGGGCCAGGAGGAGATGAGGAACTTCCACGGGCTGCGGCCCACGGCCCGCCAGGCTGTTGAATGGTGCACCCGTCGACCGTAGCCGCGGGCCGTGGTCCGGACAGTAGGACCAGCACTACCTTCGGACTCCCACGCACGCCAATGACCCGGACCCGCGGCGGGCGGTGGGATACGGGTCATGTGGATCAGCACGAACAGACTCGGCACGAACGACCACCCGGCGGCCGGTCCCGGCGGCCCCACGGACGCCGCCCCGGCGGGCCCCGCCCCGGCCGCGCTCGCGCCGGGCACGAACCGGCCCGGCACGAACGGGCTCCGGACAGGCAGGCCCGGCACGAAAGGCGACCCGGCAGGCAGTCGCCGGACGGACGGGCACGGCAGCTCCGCGCCCGCCCGCCGCACGGCGGGACGGCTCATCGCCGCGCTCGGCCTCCCGGCCGTCGCCCCGGCGGGCCTCATCCCGCCCGTACTCGCGCCCGGCACGAACCGCCGGTCAGGCAGTCGCCGGACGGACGGTCGCCGCGGCTTCGCGCCCCTCCGACGCACGACGGGACGGCCCACTGCCGCCCTCGGCCTCACGCCCACCGCCCCGACCGCGCTCGCGCCCAACACAGACGGGTTCCGGACGAACCGGCCCGGCACGAACGGACGCCGCACGAACCGGCTCCGGACGGGCGGGCCCGGCACGAAAGGCGGCCCGGCAGGCGGGTGGCGGGGGTTCGTGGGTGTTCGGCGCGCGGCGAGGCGGCTTGGCGCCGTGCTCGGGGTCGCGGTCGTCGCCCTGGCGGGCCCCGCCCCGGCCGCGCTCGCGGGGCCGGGGCCGGCCTCCGCCGGACTGACCCCCGCCGCGATAGACCGCTTCGTGAACGGCTATCTGGCGGAGACCGGGCTGCCCGGCGCCGTGGTGGCGGTGACCAGGGGTCAGAAGGTCGTCCATACCGGCGGCTACGGGCGCACGGCCGGCGGAACGGCCATGACGGGGCGCACGCCGGTCCCGGTGGCCTCGCTCTCCAAGTCCATGACCGCGCTCGCCGTCATGCAGCTCGTCGAGGAGGGGAAGGTCGACCTCGACCGGCCCGTCCGGGGCTACCTGCCGGAATTCACCATGGCCGACGAGCGGGCGGCGAGGATCACCGTCCGACAGTTGCTCGACCAGACGTCCGGCATGGCCGACTCGGCCTTCCCCGATCTGGCACTGCCTCAGGCGCACACGCTGAAGGGGGCGGTGGCCCGGATGCGCGGGGCCCGTCTCGCCGCCGAGCCGGGGACCCGGTGGAACTACCACAACCCCAACTACTTCGTCGCGGCCCGGCTGGTCGAGGTGGTCACCGGGGAGCCGTTCGCCGACCGCCTCCGTGACCGTGTCTTCGCGCCCCTGCGGATGACGGACTCGCGTTCCGTCGACTCCACCACCGACATGCCCGAGGACGCGCGGGGGTACGTACGGGCCTACGGCCGCGTGGTGGAGCGCGCGCACCCGCGCTGGTTCACGGCGGGCGGCCACGGTGTCGTGACCACCGCCGACGACCTGGCCCGCTGGCTGATCGCACAGAACAACGGTGGCGTCGGCGCGGACGGCCGGCGGGTCGTCTCCGCACGGAGCGTGGACATCATGCACACACCGCCCGAGGGCGAGAACTACGCCATGGGCTGGTTGTTCAGCGAGGCGAGCGCCAGGAGCGGCGGGGAGGGCGGCGGGAAGAAGTCGCCGCCGCTCCAGCACACCGGCTCGCTGCTGACCCAGAACGCCATCCAGATCCTGCTGCCGGACCGGAAGACCGGTATCGCCGTCGTCAGCAACACCGGCATGGTCTCCGGCGACGACAGCGTGGGCATCTCGGACGGCCTGCGGGATCTGGCCGAGGGCCGAGCGGCGGAGATCAGGGAGCCGTTCTCCGTGACCGCCGATTACGTCCTCGCCGCGCTGACACTCCTGGCACTGGGGCTGGGCACGCTCGGCACCGTACGCGCGCCGCGCTGGGCCCGGCGCGCGGCCGGGCGCCCGCTGTGGCGTGCGGGGCTGCGGACGCTGCCGTACGCGCTCCCGGTCGCCTGCCTGGTGTGGCTCGCCGATCTGGTGGGGCTGCTGATGCGGCGGGAGGGCACGTTCGGCCAGGTGGTGTACGTGTGGCCCGCTCTGGTGGTCTGTGTCGCGGCGGCGGCCCTGGCGTCGGCCGCGGTGATCGCCTCACGGGGTGGCCACCTGACCCGTGCGGTGCTCCGGGGACGGCGGCCGGCCGGCGACGGGCGCGCGGAATCAGGCGACGGAACCGATACGGCCCGCGGGGGCCCGGCTCCCGTCGTGGTGGATCGGGGTGTGGGCGCCGGTCAGTGAGACACCGGTGCCGCCCCGCCGGTTCGCGACGATCTCCGCCGCGATCGACAGGGCCGTCTCCTCGGGCGTACGCGCCCCGAGGTCCAGGCCGATGGGGCTGCGGAGCCTCGTCAGCTCCAGCTCGGTGACGCCGACACCGCGCAGCCGCTCGTTGCGGTCCAGGTGCGTGCGCCGGGAGCCCATGGCGCCGACGTAGGCGACGGGCAGCTTGAGGGCGAGCCGCAGCAGGGGGACGTCGAACTTGGCGTCGTGGGTCAGGACGCAGAGCACCGTACGGCCGTCGGTCCGCGCCGAGATCGACTCCAGGTAGCGGTGCGGCCAGTCCACCACGATCTCGTCCGCGTCCGGGAAGCGGACGCGGGTGGCGAAGACGGGGCGGGCGTCGCAGACGGTGACGTGGTAGCCCAGGAACTTCCCCACCCTGACCAGGGCGGACGCGAAGTCGATGGCACCGAAGACGATCATGCGCGGGGCCGGCACGCTCGACTCGACGAGGAGGGTCAGGGGCCGTCCGCAGCGCGAGCCGTCCTCGCCGATCGTGACGGTGCCGGTGCGGCCCGCGTCCAGCAGGGCGCGGGCCTCGTCCGCCGCCGTTTCGTCCAGCGCCGGATGGCCGCCCAGCGTCCCCTCGTACGCTCCCCCGGGGCGTACGAGGAGCGCTCGGCCGCGCAGTTCGGCGGGTCCGTCGGTGAGCCGCGCGACGGCCGCCGCCTCCCCTCCGGCGGCGGCGGACAGCGCGGCGGCGAACACGTCCCTGCCGGGAGCGTCGGCGCGCACCGGGGTGACGAGGATGTCGATGACACCGCCGCAGGTCAGGCCGACGGCGAAGGCGTCCTCGTCGCCGTAGCCGAAGGATTGGAGGACGGTCTCGCCGTCGTCCAGGGACTGCCGGCACAGTTCGTAGACCGCGCCCTCCACACATCCGCCGGAGACCGAGCCGATCGCGGTGCCCTCGCCGTCGACGGCGAGGGCTGCGCCCGGCTGCCGGGGCGCGCTGCCGCCGACGGCCACCACCGTGGCCACGGCGAAGTCCCGTCCCTGCTCGACCCACCGGTTCAGTTCCTCGGCGATGTCCAGCATGTCGGCCTCCTCTGTTCTCTCAGTATCGGATGTGGGGAGGGGCGCGGCGCGCCGGCGCCGGCGCGGGCCCGGACGGCGTCAGCTCACGCCGAGCCAGCCCTCGATCGGATGGAGCGCGAAGAAGACCACGAAGATCACGGTCAGCCCCCACATGAAGGCGCCGATCTCCCGGACCCTGCCCTGGGCGATCTTGATGGCGACGTAGGAGATGACGCCGGCGGCGACTCCGGCGGTGATCTGGTAGGTGAACGGCATGATCACCACGGTCAGGAAGACCGGTACGGCGACGGCGCGGTCGCTCCAGTCGACGTGCCTGGCGTTCTGCATCATCATCGCGCCGATGACCACCAGGGCCGCCGCGGCGACCTCGCCGGGGACGATCTGGGTGATCGGGCTGAAGAACAGGCAGGCGGCGAAGAAGAGTCCGGTGACGACGGAGGCGAAGCCCGTACGGGCCCCCTCCCCCACACCGGTCGCGGACTCCACGAACACGGTCTGGCCGGAGCCTCCCGCGACACCGCCGACGACACCGCCCGCGCCGTCGACGAACAGCGCCTTCGACAGGCCGGGCATCCGGCCCTTGTCGTCGGCCAGCCCGGCCTCCGTCCCGACGCCGATGATCGTCGCCATGGCGTCGAAGAAACCGGCGAGCACGAGCGTGAAGACGATCATGCCGACGGTCATCGCGCCGACCTCGCCCCAGCCGCCGAACTCCACGTCCCCGAAGAGCGAGAAGTCCGGCATGGAGACGGCGCCGCCGGTCAGCTCGGGCGCTCCGCCCGCCCATGCCTTAGCGCCGATGACACCGGTGGCGTTGAGGACGGCGGCGACGGCCGTGCCGGCGACGATGCCGATCAGGATCGCGCCGGGCACGTCGCGCGCCTGCAGCATGAAGATCAGCAGCAGTGTGACGGCGAAGATCAGGACGGGCCAGCCGGCCAGTTCGCCGGCCGGGCCCAGGGTGACGGGCCCGCCGCCCTGCGAGGCGTGTACGAAGCCCGCCTTGACCAGGCCGATCAGCGCGATGAAGGTGCCGATGCCCATCGTGATCGCGTGTTTGAGCGCGAGCGGGATGGCGTTCATGATCAGCTCGCGCAGGCCGGTGACGACCAGCAGCATGATCACGACGCCGTACATCACGCACATGCCCATGGCCTGCGGCCAGGTCATGTGGGGGGCGACCTGCGTGGAGATGACGCCGGAGACGGAGAGGCCGGCGGCCAGCGCCAGTGGCACCTTGCCGACGAAGCCCATCAGCAGCGTGGTGACGGCCGCGGCGAGGACGGTGGCGGTGATGAGCGCGGGCTGGCTGAGCACATTGCCCGCGACATCCTTCCCGCCCAGGATGAGCGGGTTGAGCAGCAGGATGTACGCCATGGCCATGAAGGTCGTGACGCCGCCGCGCACTTCACGCGCGACGGTGGATCCCCGCTGGGATATGTGGAAATACCGGTCGAGCCAGGACCTTCCGGCCGGGGGACGCGAGCCTGGGCCGGCGTCCTCGGCGGTTGTCACGGGCTCCACGGACTGCTGGGTCATGGTGCCTACTCCCAAGGTTCACAGGGGCACCCGCGGAAAGACTTCAGATGCGGGATTTGGGATGGTGCGTGGGCTGCACGACCCGGGGGACGGCCCGAGGCGAACTGGGTTGTCTTACGAGGGTGTAACGGTGTGTGGTGCCGCCGCGAGCGGTGCGGCGGCGGCCGGGGCTCCGGCCGGCACGGGTGAGCGCCGACCGGAGCGTCCGGGCAGGTGCCCGTCAGGTGCCGGTCAGATGTTCCGGCCGTACGGGGGTCCTGTTCAGCTCCAGGCCCGTCGCGTTCCGGATCGCCGCGAGCACGGCGGGGGTGGACGACAGGGTCGGGGCCTCGCCGATGCCACGCAGCCCGTACGGCGCGTGTTCGTCGGCCAGTTCGAGCACGTCGACCGGGATGGTCGGCGTGTCGAGGATGGTGGGGATCAGATAGTCCGTGAAGGACGGGTTGCACACCTTCGCGGTCACGGGGTCGACGAGGATCTCCTCCATGACCGCCACGCCCAGGCCCTGGGTGGTGCCACCCTGGATCTGGCCGACGACGGACAGCGGGTTGAGCGCCTTGCCGACGTCCTGCGCCACGGCCAGCTCGACCACCTTGACCAGGCCGAGCTCCGTGTCGACCTCGACCACCGCGCGGTGCGCGGCGAACGAGTACTGGACATGGCCGTTCCCCTGCCCCGTACGCAGGTCGAACGCCTCCGTGGGGCGGTGGCGCCACTCCAGTTCGAGGTCGACCGACTCGCCTTCCAGCACGTCCACCAGATCGGCCAGGACCTCCCCGCCGTCGGTGACGACCTTGCCGCTCTCCAGGAGCAGTTCGGCCGTGGCCCAGGCGGGGTGGTACGTGCCGAACCTGGCGCGGCCGATCTCCAGGACCTTCTCGCGGACGTGCTCGCAGGTGTTCTTGATCGCGCCGCCCGTGACATACGTCTGACGGGACGCGGAGGTCGAACCGGCCGATCCCACCCGGGTGTCGGCCGGCTGGATCGTCACCTGGGCGACGCCCAGTTCGGTGCGGGCGATCTGCGCGTGGACGGTGACACCGCCCTGGCCGACCTCCGCCATCGCGGTGTGCACGGTGGCGACCGGCTCCCCGTTGATGACCTCCATCCGCACGCGGGCGGTGGAGTAGTCGTCGAAGCCCTCGGAGAAGCCGACGTTCTTGAGACCGACCGCGTAACCCACGCCCCGTACGACGCCTTCGCCGTGCGTGGTGTTGGACAGCCCGCCGGGCAGCGCCCGTACGTCGGCCGCCTCGCCCGCCACGAGCCACTGCCGCTCGGGCGGCATCGGGCGCGCCTTGACGCGGCGCAGCAGTTCGGCGACGGGCGCGGGTGAGTCGACGCGCTGGCCGGTGGGCAGGAGCGTGCCCTGCTCCATGGCGTTGAGACGGCGGAACTCCACCGGGTCCATGCCGAGCTTCGCGGCGAGCTTGTCCATCTGCGCCTCGTAGGCGAAACACGCCTGTACGGCTCCGAAGCCGCGCATCGCGCCGCAGGGCGGGTTGTTGGTGTAGAGCGCCAGGGCCTCGATGTCGACGTCCTCGACGACGTAGGGCCCCACGGAGAGCGAGGAGGCGTTGCCGACGACGGCCGGGGACGCGGAGGCGTAAGCGCCGCCGTCCAGCACGATCCGGCACCTCATGTGGGTGAGCTTGCCGTCCTTGGTGGCCCCGTGCTCGTACCAGAGTTTCGCCGGGTGGCGGTGGACGTGCCCGAAGAAGGACTCGAACCGGTTGTAGACCATCTTGACCGGCTTGCCGGTGCGCAGGGCCAGCAGGCACGCGTGGATCTGCATCGACAGGTCCTCACGGCCGCCGAAGGCCCCGCCGACGCCGGAAAGCGTCATACGGACCTTGTCCTCGGGCAGACCGAGGACGGGCGCGATCTGGCGGAGGTCGGAGTGCAGCCACTGCGTGGCGACGTAGAGATCCACTCCGCCGTCCTCGCCCGGTACGGCGAGGCCGGACTCCGGGCCGAGGAACGCCTGGTCCTGCATGCCGAAGACGTATTCGCCGGAGACGATGACGTCGGCGCGCGCCGCGGCCCCGGCGGCGTCGCCGCGCACGATGGGCTGGCGGTGCACGATGTTCGGGTGCGGTACGTGCTCCGCGTGGTGGTCGTCGCGGTGCTCGTGCACCAGCGGCGCGCCCTCGGCCGTCGCGGACGCCTCGTCGGTGACGACCGGCAGTTCGGCGTAGTCGATCCGGATCCTGGCGGCGGCGCGGCGCGCGGTCTCGGGGTGGTCGGCGGCGACGATCGCGACGGGTTCGCCGTGGTGGCGGACCTTGCCGTGGGCGAGGACGGGGGTGTCCTGGCACTCCAGGCCGTAGCGCTTCACCGCGGCCGGCAGGTCGTCGTGGGTGAGGACCGCGTACACGCCGGGGACGGCCAGCGCCTCGGCCGTGTCGATGGAGCGGATCTCGGCGTGCGCGACGGTGCTGCGCAGGGTGTGACCCCACAGCATGTCCTCGTGCCACATGTCGGAGGAGTACGCGAACTCGCCGGTGACCTTGAGGGTGCCGTCGGGGCGGAGGGTGGACTCGCCGATGCCGCCCCTGGTCCTGGAGCCCTGTGTGATGTCGGTGGGTGTGCCGGTGGTCGCCATGGTCATACCGCCTCGGACTGCCGGGCGGCCGCGAGGCGGACCGCGTCGAGGATCGTCTCGTAGCCGGTGCAGCGGCACAGGTTGCCGGAGAGTGCCTCGCGGATGTCCGTGTCGGACGGCGAGGGGTTGCGCTCCAGCATCTCGTCGGCGGTGACCAGCAGACCGGGGGTGCAGAAGCCGCACTGCACGGCGCCGGCGTCGATGAACGCCTGCTGGATCGGGGAGAGGTCGCCGCCTTCGCCGGTCTGCGAGTCGGTGCCCTTGGCCTGCCAGCGCCGGGCTCCCTGGAGACTCGTACCGCAGGCGCCGGAGCCCGCGTCGCCCGACGAGCCCGCGGAGGCGCAACCGCCGTGCGTCTCGCGCTCCTTGGCGAAGTCCGCGAGGCCCTCGACGGTGACGACGTCGCGGCCCTCGACCTGGCCGGCCGCGACGAGGCAGGCGCAGACGGGCAGACCGTCGAGGCGGACCGTGCAGGAGCCGCATTCGCCCTGCTCGCAGGCGTTCTTAGAGCCGGGCAGGCCCATGCGCTCCCGCAGGACGTAGAGGAGGGACTCGCCCTCCCAGACGTCGTCGGCCTCCTGGGGACGGCCGTTGACAGTGAAGTTGACGCGCATCGCTATGCAGCTCCTTCCAGCGTGGTGCCGCCGGCCCGGTACTGCTCCCAGGTCCAGCCGAGCGTGCGGCGGGCCATGATGCCCACCGCGTGGCGGCGGTACTTCGCGGTGCCGCGCACGTCGTCGATCGGGTTGCAGGCACCGGACGCGAGGTCCGCGAACTGCTTGGCGACCGACGGGGTGATGACCTTGCCGTTCTCCCAGAACCCGCCCTCCTCCAGCGCCGCGTTGAGGAAGTCCTCGGCGGCGCGGGCCCGCAGCGGGGTGGGCGCCGCGGAGCCGATGCCGGTCTTCACGGTGCGGGTGTCGGGGTGCAGGGCGATGCCGAACGCGCAGACCGCGATAACCATCGCGTTGCGGGTGCCGACCTTGGAGAACTGCTGCGGTCCGGACGCCTTCTTGATGAGGACGGACCTGATCAGCTCGTCCGGGGCCAGCGCGTTGCGCTTCACGCCGGTGTAGAACTCCTCGACGGGGATGCGGCGGACGCCGCGTACGGACTCCACCTCCACCTCGGCGCCCGCGGCGAGCAGCGCGGGGTGCGCGTCACCGGCGGGTGAGGCGGCGCCGAGGTTGCCGCCGACGGAGCCGCGGTTGCGGATCTGGGGCGAGCCGACGGTGTGCGAGGCGAGCGCGAGTCCGGGCAGCTCGGTCCGCAGGTTCTCCATGATGCGGGTGTACGGGACGGAGGCGCCCAGGCGGACGTGCTCCTCGCCGACCGTCCATTCGCTCAGTTCGCCGATGCGGCCCAGGTCCATGAGGTACTCGGGCCGCCGGTGGTCGAAGTTGATCTCGACCATGACGTCGGTACCACCCGCGATGGGTACGGCTGTGGGGTGCTCGGCCTTGGCGGCCAGAGCCTCCTCCCAGCCGGCGGGGCGAAGGAAGTCCATGAGTGGCTCTCTTCATTCGTGATCGGTCGTTCACTGGAGCCCGGGGGACGGCCGGAGTCCCTGCTGCCGGTCCGGTCGCCGGTCCGGATCTTCGATCCGCTTCTCGGTCCCGTTCCCGGTCCGGTTGTCTCATGCGGATATTCACTAGCTGTTAACGCTGTGTGGCCCAAGTACACCGGCCGTGCTCCGTCCGGTGCAGTCACCGAAACCATGAAGGAGTTGGCTGGGCGGCTTCCGGGTCTTGTAGATTCGAACAAAAGGCGATGCGGCGGACGCTCGCGGACCACGGCTCATCCAGGACGAGAGAAGAGATCGGCGGCGACGAGATGCGGCTGCGCGCACTGCTGGAGACCGATGCGCTGGGCCTGCGGCTGCTCGGTGGCCGGGACGAACTCGACCGGACCGTACGCGGGGTGATGACCACCGATCTGCGTGACCCCAGCCGCTATCTGTCGGGCGGCGAACTGGTCCTGACCGGCCTGGCCTGGCGGCGTACGCCCCAGGACTCCGAGCCCTTCGTACGGCTCCTCGCGAGCGCCGGGGTCGCCGGGCTGGCCGCCGGTGAGGCCGAGCAGGGCGCGATCCCGGACGACCTGGTCGCGGCGTGCCTGCGCCACCGGCTGCCGCTCTTCGCGGTGAACGAGTCCGTCGCGTTCGCGGCGATCACCGAGTACGTGGTGCGGCAGGTGTCCGGCGAGCGCGCCGGGGACCTCGCCGCCGTCGTCGACCGGCACCGCAGGCTGATGACGTCCGGCCCGGCCGGCGGCGGCCCCGAGGTCGTCCTGGACCTGCTCGGCTCGGACCTCGACCTGCGGGCCTGGGTGCTCTCGCCCACCGGGCGGCGGATCGCCGGAGCGGGCGAGCCGCTGTCCGGCGCGGCGGGCGCGGCCCTGGCGACGGAGCATCTGGCGGCCACGCGGGCGGGGCGGCGGGCGCCGTACCGGGTGGCCGTGGACGGCAGGACGTACTCGCTGTTCCCCGTGCGCGTCGCCGGACGCGGCGCGGCGGACGCTCCGGGGGCTCCGGGGGCTCCGGGGGCTCCGGGCACGGAGGTACGCGAGAGCGTCCTGGCGGACTGGCTGCTGGCCGTGGAGGCGGACGCCGGCGAGTGGGGAGCACCCCGGCTGGATCTGCTCCACGGCGTCACCCAGCTGATCGCGGTCGAACGGGAGCGGCGGGACGCCGCGCGTACGGTACGGCGCCGGCTCGCCCAGGAGATCCTTGAACTCGTCCAGAGCGGCGCCCCGCCCGCCGACATCTCGGCGCGGCTGAGGGTCGCGGCGCCGGTCCTGCTGCCCGGCGAAGGGGCGGCCCCGCACTGGCAGATCGTCGTGGCGCGCGTCGACTGGGACGGCGAGGCCGCGGGCGAGGGCGACGCGGCCGGCACCGGCCCGGTCGCCCAGTCGGTGCTTGAGGAGATCCTGGTCGATCCCGCGACGGCGGGCATGGAGTCGGGCGACCGGATCGCGGTGGCCCGTACGGGTGGCGAGGCGGTCGCGCTGGTACCGCTGGCGGTGGCTGCCGGCCCCGAGGACGGCGGTGACGGCGGGAGCGGGGACGACGGCGAGGACGGCGAGGACGGTACGGCGCCGGCCGGGGGCGCCTCCGACGCGAAGCCGGCGGACACGAGCCTGCGGGCCGACGTGCTGCTCGGCGCCGTACGCCAGCCACTGTCCGCAGGACTCGCCGACGACGGCCGGCTGACCCTGGGTGTCAGCGCGGCCGTGCACTCGGCCGAGGGCCTGCGCGGCGCGCTGGAGGAGGCCAGACACGCCCGCCGGGTGGCCGCGGCACGGCCCGGCCGGGTGTGCGCGGCCGGCCACCACGAGCTTGCCTCGCACGTACTGCTGCTGCCGTTCGTCCCGGACGACGTCCGGCGCGCGTTCACCGCGCGGCTCCTCGACCCGCTGCGGGAGTACGACCGCCGCCACCGCGCCGAACTGGTCCCGACGCTCGACGCGTTCCTCGACTGCGACGGCTCCTGGACGCGGTGCGCGGCCCGGCTGCATCTGCACGTGAACACGCTGCGGTACCGGGTGGGGCGCATCGAGCAGCTGACGGGCCGCGACCTGTCCCGTCTGGAGGACAAGCTCGACTTCTTCCTGGCGCTCCGGATGAGCTGACCGCGCCCGACACGCGTCACCCGGTGCCACGTTGACGGCCGTCACCCGTTGCGGTCACGGGTGAGATCCAACCGTGCGCCGGGGAGCGGCCCGTGGCGGCCCGCGCGGTGAACTCCCCACCGCCGGGCGGACGGCGAACCTCCCAGGTCAGCCCGTCGGCCCTACCCAGGGGGACCCTGCGGAACGGCGCTTCCGGCCGTCCTGACGGAGCGTCGGACAACCCTCTGTCGACCCCTTGTTGACCAAGGCATTGTGAATTTTTTCACCTGAACTATTGGCCCGGCGTGCCGATCCGTGCTGAGATGCGTGAGAACTCAACAGCACAATGGCGCGCTCGGGGAGGGCAATGTGGCGGATACCGCCATGTCTGGTTCCGGATTCACTACCGGTGACGACCCACTCCAGACCGCGATATGGCGGTTGCGCTCGCGCGGCTGTTGGACCGACGCCGCCGCTCTGCTCGCGCCCCACCCCGGAGCCGGGCCCTCTCTCCAGCGGGCGTCACTGCTGGTGGAGCGCTGCCTGTTCACGGGTGAGGGCTGGCCGGAGGCCGAGGACGCGCTCCGGGTCGCGGAGGCCACGGCGCGCGAGGACGACGAACGGGGCGGCGCGGCGTGCGAGCGCGGCCATCTCGCCTACGCGTCCACCGTCCTCGGAGTGCGTGACCGCGCCGACGAGGCGCGTGCCGCGCTCGGCAGGGCCGCCGCGCTGCTCGCCCCGACGGCGCCCGGCCGGCCGCTGCTCGACTTCCGGCGGGGCCTGATCGCCGAACACCTCTCGGACTCCCCGCAGTCGGCCCTCGCCGCGTACCGGCGCGCCCACGCGGGCGCCACCGCGCACGGACAGTCGCTGCTGCTCTCCTTCACCTGGCGCCATCTGGCCGGACTCGCCCTGCGCGAGGGCGAGTTGGCGGAGGCACGGCACGGCTTCGGCGAGTCGCTGCGGATCCGTGAGGAGCTGGGCTATCTGGTCGGTACGGCTCCGGCGCTCGCCGCGCTGGCCGACGCCGAACCGGAGCCGGAGGCGACGCGGCTGCGCGCGGAGGCGGGCCGGCTGTTCCGGCTGCTGGACGGCGTCCCGACCTGGCTGGCGGCACAACTCGCACCGAGCACCGCGGCCTGATCGGAAGCGGCCGGGTCTGGAGTGGACGGCCCGGACGCGTCCGGCCGGCCACGGACCCCGCCCAGGAACCGGCTCCTGGGGCCTGTCTCCAAAGCAGCGCGCCGCCCGCCCGAAGGGCGGGGCGCGCGGCGTCCGGCGCGGTGCACGGCAGAGGACCGGCCCCGTACCGGTCGTACTCGGCCGAGTACGACCACGCGGCGAGCGCGCATGCCGGCCCCCGCGGGCCGGACAGGGCCTAGCCGAGTGACCCGGACGTCGCGGGGCTGGTCTCGCCCGACGACGCCGGGTTCTTCCTCGCCTGCGGCCCCGCCCTCCGCAGCAGCCGCTCCAGCGGGTGTTCCACCCACTGGTACGCCATCCCCGCGACGGCCAGGCTGATCACGATCGCCAGCAGCCAGAACCCGGCGGTGGTGGTCAGTGACTCGGTGCGGCCGTAGCGGGCGAGCATGGCGCGGATGACGATCTCGTGCACCAGGTACCAGGCGAACGACCAGTGCCCCAGCCGTACCGCCCATGCCCCGCCGAGACCGGTACGGCCGCCCCGCAGATCCGCCTGCGCCGCCGCGCACACCAGCAGGGCGAAGATCGGCGCGGAGAGCAGCTGGGAGGCGCTGTACGGGCTGTACCAGAGGCCGTCCGGGGCGGCCTCGCGCCACGGGACGAGCGCCACGTGCCAGAGCGCGACCAGGGCGATCGCCGCCGGCAGCCCGACGGGTGAGCGCCAGCCGCGCTTGATGGCGAGCCCGGCGGCGACCCCGATGACGAACTGGAGCATGCGCGTCGGCGGGAAGTAGTCGAGCAGCCAGACCCGGGTGGAGCCCGTCCCGATCAGCGCGCTCGCGAACCACACGCCCACGAGCGCGACGGTCATCGTCACCACGACCCAGAAGCGGCCCCGGCCGGACTTCAGCATCGGCAGCAGCATCAGGAGCGGGAAGATCAGATAGAACCAGGCCTCGTCGCTGAGCGACCAGGCCGCCGGGTTCGCGCCCTTCTGGATGACCGTGTCGGGCACCCACGCGTGCACCATGAGCAGCGTCGCGAGGACGGCCTTGGTGGACACCTCCTTGCCGATCGCGATCCAGACGGCCACGGAGGCCGCCGACGTCACCACCAGCAGGGGCCAGATGCGGGCGAAGCGCCGCCACAGGAAGGCCTTGGCCGGCACCCGCTGGCCGTCGTAGGTCCAGGCCAGTACGAAGCCTGACAGGACGAAGAAGAAGGTGACGCCGCTGCGCCCGTACCAGGTGGCCTCGCTGATCCAGGGGATCTCCCCGACCTGCCGCGACAGGTGGTACAGCACCACGATCAGAGCGGCCCAGAACCGCAGACCGGTCAGGGACGGCAGCCGGTCCCGTCCTGACAGACCTGCCCGGTCCGTTGTGGGGATGGGCTGACGAGCACTGCTGGCGCGCATGACGTCCCGTGGTGTGGGTGACCGGAAGATGAAGAGTGAGTGACGCTACCCGTACACGCGCGCGGTGCCAAAGCCGGGTACGTACCCGGCGGACGCGCCGGGGGCACTCAGCCCGCGCCGCCGGTGAAGTGCTCCCGTACGAGCGAGCGCACGACCGGCAGATCCCCGGCGATCAGCGCGTCGAGCAGGGCGGAGTGCTCGGCGGCGTCCGCGACGAGCGCGGCCCTGACGGTCCTCGGCCCACCGGCGAGCTGCCACTGCGCGCGGCGGTGGAGGCCGTCGGCGGTCAGCACCAGTTGCCGGTTGCCGGAGAGGCCCAGGAGCGCGCCGTGGAAGGCGCGGTCGTGGTCCGCGTAGGCGGCGAGATCGCCGCGCGCCGCCGCCGTGACGGTCGCCTCGGCGAGCGGGCGCAGTGGCGCCCAGCGGTCGGCGGCGACGGTACGGGCCAGCCTCAGTATCACGGGGCCCTCGATCAGCGCCCGTACCTCGGCCAGCTCGGAGAGATCGCGGGCGGTGCGCTCGGCGACCCGGAAGCCGCGGTTGGGCACGACCTCGACGGCGCCTTCGAGTACGAGCTGCTGCATGGCCTCGCGCACGGGGGTGGCCGATACGCCGAAGCGCTCGCCGAGCGCGGGCCCGGAGTAGACCTCGCCGGGCACCAGCTCGCCACTGACGAGGGCGGTACGGAGCGCGTCGAGGATCTGGCCGCGTACGGAGTGCCGCCGGACCGTCCGGCGCGCGCCGGGCTCGGGCGAGGTGGCGGGCACGGCGCGGGGCGCGTCGTGCGTGTGCTCGCCGCGCGCCTGTTCCGGGACTCGCGGGGAGCCGGCGGCCCGTGTCCGGCCCGGCGACGGCGCGGGCCGCGGGCTCACGGCCGGCTCCTGGCGGGCGGAGGGCGCGGTCGCGTCGTCGTGCGCGCTGCCCTGCTCCATCGCGCGTCCTCCTCCGGCCCTCACGTTCGCGGTCGTCCCGGCTCGCGCGAACCGGGCCCCCGGAGCACCATAGGCGGACAGGGTGACAGTTCAAACATGATTCGTGTCGGGTAAGGTAAGCCTCACCTTCAATCGATCGCGATTCGGTGGTCCCCAGGAATGTCTTCGCGTGCTCTGCTGCCCGGCCGGTTCTCCTCACCGGTCGCCGATGCCTACGGGCGGCTGACCGAGGTCTTCCCCTCGCTGGGCATCGACGAGCTGACGGACGGTGAGCGTCCGGCGGCGGGCGACGGCTGGGTCGGGGCGACCGATCTCGCGGCGGGCGGATCCGCAGTCGACACGTTTCTCGCGTGGGACGAGGCACAGGTGGTGCGCGACTACGGTCAGCGCGCCCGCCCCGATGTCGTCGCGACCTTCGGACTGCACCGGTACGCCTGGCCCGTCTGCCTGTTGATGACCGTGCCGTGGTTCGTCAGCCGCCGGGTGCCGCGCATCCCGGTGGACCACGTCTCCTTCCAGCGGGCGCGGGGCCGCATCGCCGTCCGTGTCACCGAGTTCGCCTGCCTTCCCGGCGATCCGGCCGCCGGGCTGCCGGGCGCCAGGGTCGTACCGGACGAGGAGGCGCTGCGCGCGGAGGTGCGGTCGGCGGTGGCGGAGCATCTCGGCCCGGTACTGGCCGCGTTCGGGCCCCGCATGCGGCGCCGCAACCACGCCCTGTGGGGCATGGCGACGGACGAGATCGTCGAGGGGCTCTGGTACATCTCGCAGCTGCTGGGCGAGGAGCGGCGCGCGATGACCGAGCTCGATCTGCTGCTGCCGGGGACGACGAAGCCGTACGTCGGTACGGCGGGCTTCCGTGAACTGCGCGGCCCCGGCGGCGAATCGCTGCCGACCAGGGACCGGGCGAGCTGCTGCTTCTTCTACACGCTGCGGCCCGAGGACACCTGCGTGACCTGCCCGCGTACGTGCGACGCCGACCGGGTCCGGCGGCTGAGCGCAAGCCGCAACTGACCTTCACGCGCCCTTCGTTGGACCATGCCACTCGTCCGGGTTGTATGAGGGCGGGTCGGATTCGAAAGCAACTCGGGCCCTTCGCCCGTCCGTTCGAGCAGAGTCCTTCTATTCGCGTATTCTGTCGCCTCGTTGGCGTCCTCTTGCCCCGAAACCCTCCTGCGCGCAGCCGTGGTTCGGCCAATATGGCGCCCGAAACGCCCCACTGCGATGCAAGGGACCCCGCATGCGACTGACCGACCCACCGCTCAACTGGCTGCTTCCGGGCGGCGTGATGCTCATCGGAGTTCTGGTGGCGGTGGCTTTGATCGCGCGCGGCAAACGCGCCGGCGTCAAGACCGCGGCCGAGGACTCCTGGGAGCGCAGCGAGGAGCGCCGCAGACGGAAGGAAGCGATCTACGGAAGCGCGTCCTATCTGCTGCTGTTCTGCTGTGCCGCGGTGGCCGCCGCGCTCTCCTTCCACGGCCTCGTCGGCTTCGGCCGGCAAAACCTCAATCTCACGGGCGGCTGGGAGTACCTCGTGCCGTTCGGCCTCGACGGGGCGGCGATGTTCTGCTCCGTACTGGCCGTGCGGGAGGCGAGCCACGGCGACGCCGCGCTCGGCTCGCGGCTGTTGGTGTGGACGTTCGCCGGTGCCGCCGCCTGGTTCAACTGGGTGCACGCGCCGCGCGGCATGGAGCACGCGGGTGCGCCGCAGTTCTTCGCCGGCATGTCGCTCTCGGCCGCCGTGCTCTTCGACCGGGCGCTGAAGCAGACCCGCCGGGCGGCGCTGCGCGAACAGGGCCTGGTGCCCCGTCCGTTGCCGCAGATCCGGATCGTCCGCTGGCTGCGGGCGCCCCGTGAGACGTTCGGCGCCTGGTCGCTGATGCTCCTCGAAGGCGTACGCACGCTGGACGAGGCGGTCGACGAGGTCCGCGAGGACCGCAGGCAGAAGGAGCGGAACAAGCACCAGCGGCGCGAGCAGGAGAAGCTGGGCCGGGCGAGGATCAAGGCCCTCAACCGGCAGCACCGGGCCTGGGGTCGCGGCCGTGGCCGCCAGGTCGAGTTGCCGGGAGCGGCGCCCGTACCGGCCGTGGCCGGCGGCGGCGGTGCGCCGCCCGCTGTCGGTGCCGCCTCTCCGGAGCCCGTCATAGGCGAACTGCGCGAGGCCGACCCGTCGCCCGTACGGTCCCAGCCCTCTCTCCAGCCGGTGAAAGGGTACGAGGCACGCACCGTCGACCTGACCGCCGAGGACGACACCCAGGCGCTGCCCCGGCTCGACTCCCTGGAGCGCAAACTCAGGCATCTGGAGCAGCAGTTCGGCTGAGCGTCGTGCGCGGCGCGGCGCCTCACCCCGGGTGAGCACAGGACAGACGACCGGCGTGGCGGGAGACCGTCACGCCGGTCCCTTGTGTCATGCCTCCCCGTTCGGCGGTCGCGTCCGGGGCTCAGGCCGCCTCACCGTTCAGCTCGAACCAGACCATCTTGCCCAGCCCCTGGGTCCGCACCCCCCAGGCGTCGGCGAGTCCGTCCACCAGGACCAGCCCCCGCCCGTGCGTCCCGTCGTCCTGGGTCGGCGCGTTGGGCGTCGGCGGAGCGTCGACGAAGTCCCGTACCTCCACCCGTAGCCGGGAGTCGGCGACCGTCGCCTTGACGACCGCTCCGTGCTCGGTGTGCACCAGCGCGTTGGTGACCAGCTCGCTCGTGAGCAGCTCCGCCACCTCCGCCGACTCGCGCTCCCGCCAGTGGCTCAGCAGCTCGCGCAGCGCGTGGCGCACCTCGGGCACCGCCGTGAGGTCGGCGCTCTCCACTCTGCGGAGCAACTGCTTGCGCAGCAGCCGCGCCTGCTCCCCCGTGCCTCTCATGTCCCCCATCTCCCCCATGCCCCCGTTGTCGGTACGAGCTGCCTCTCTTGAACGCTCTCCCCAGATGCATTCCCCACTCGCCTCCGGCCACTCATGACGATGCGGGACGGTGTGACGGTGAGTGCCTGGTGCTTCTGGGGGGAAGTGAGGGGTTGCGAGATCGGCCGGACACCTGGAGTCTGCCGTTCCGGAAGGCTGAGCCGTAGATCTGAGGAGCCTCGATGCACGACGACCGCACCCTGGTGGAGGGCCGGCTCGAACGCGCCCTTCGCCAGTTCATCCGCCCCGCCCAGTACGCGGCCAGGACGCCGCTCGTCCTCTCCGTCTGGGACGTGCCGGGCGAGCCGGTGCCCGTGGAGCAGGCCCTCCAGGCCACCTACGAGCCGTTCCACACCGGCACACCGTGGGGTCCGCCCTGGTCCACCAGCTGGTTCCGGCTCGAAGGCGTCGTGCCGGACGAGTACGCCGGGCTGCGCGTGGAGGTCGTGATCGACCCGGGCTTCACCGGCGAGGGACCCGGCTTCCAGGCCGAGGGGATGGTGTACGACGCGGCCGGTGTGCCCATCAAGGGCGTCCACCCGCGTAATCGCCACGTCCCGGTCGGCGCGCCCGCCGAGGGCGGCGAGGCGGTCCATCTGCTCCTCGAAGCGGCGGCGAACCCGTCGATGCCCGCCCACTTCCTGCCGACGCGGCTCGGGGACGTGAAGACGGCCGGTGACACCCCGCTGTACACGTTCGCCGCCGCCGACATCGCCGTGCTGGACGAGAACGTGTGGCATCTGGTGCTCGACATCGAGGTGCTGTCCGAGCTGATGGCGGAGCTGCCCGCCGACCGGTCCCGGCGGCACGAGATCCTGCGCGCCCTGGAGAACATGCTGGACGTGATCGATCTGCACGACGTGGCGGGTACGGCGGTGGCGGCCCGCGCGGAACTGGCCGAGGTCCTGGCCAGCCCGGCGGCGGCCAGCGCGCACCGTGTCTCGGCCGCCGGGCACGCGCACATCGACTCGGCGTGGCTGTGGCCGCTGCGCGAGACCGTGCGCAAGGCGTCCCGGACGTTCGCCAACGTCACGGCGCTCGCCGGGGAGTACCCGGAGCTGGTCTTCGCCTGTTCGCAGGCGCAGCAGTACGCGTGGGTCAAGGAGCACCAGCCGCACATCTGGGAGCGCATCAAGAAGGCCGTGGCGGACGGCAACTGGTCGCCGGTGGGCTCGATGTGGGTGGAGTCGGACGCGAACATGCCGGGCGGCGAGGCGCTGGCCAGGCAGCTCGTGCACGGAATGCGGTTCTTCCAGGAGGAGTTGGGGGTCGGGACGGAGGAGATCTGGCTGCCGGACTCCTTCGGCTACACGGCGGCGTTCCCCCAGCTGGCCAAGCTGGCGGGCGTGAAGTGGTTCCTCACCCAGAAGCTGTCGTGGAACCAGACCAACAAGATGCCGCACCACACGTTCTGGTGGGAGGGCATCGACGGCACCCGTGTCTTCACGCACTTCCCGCCGGTCGACACGTACAACGCGCAGTTCCACGCGTCGGAACTGGCCCACGCAGAGCGGAACTTCGCCGACAAGGGCCGCGCTTCGCGCTCCCTGGTCCCGTTCGGCTGGGGCGACGGCGGTGGTGGTCCCACCCGCGAGATGATGGAGAAGGCGCGCCGACTGAGGTCCCTGGAGGGCTCGCCGCGCGTCGAGATCGAGAAGCCCGCCGCGTTCTTCGCCGCCGCCGAGGAGGAGTACGCGCAGAAGGCCCCGATCTGGTCGGGTGAGCTGTATCTGGAGCTGCACCGGGCGACGTACACGACGCAGGCGAAGACCAAGCAGGGCAACCGGCGCAGTGAACACCTGTTGCGGGAGGCCGAGTTGTGGGCGACGGCCGCCGCGCTGCGCACACCCGCGTACACGTATCCGTACGACGAACTCGACCGGCTGTGGAAGACGGTCCTGCTGCACCAGTTCCACGACATCCTGCCGGGCTCGTCCATCGCCTGGGTGCACCGGGAGGCCAGGGACACCTACGCGCGGGTGCGGGAGGAGCTGACGGAGATCACGGCGGCGGCCGTCGCGGCCCTCGGCGGCGGTGGCGGCGCCGCCGGAGGTGGTGCGGCGGTGTTCAACACCTCGCCGTACGAGCGGACCGAGGTCGTCGAGGCCGACACGGCGGACGTTCCCGAGGGCAGCGCGGTGCAGGCGCTGAACAGCCACGGCCGGTCGGCGGTCGCCGTACGGGTGCCGGGGCTCGGCGCGACGGCGCTGGCCGCCGCCGAGGGCGCGGGCGAGACCGCGGACGTGACGACGCGCGCCGAGGGCTCGGGCGTGATCACCCTCGACAACGGGCTGCTGCGGGTCACCGTCGACCGCGACGGCCTGCTCACCTCCGTGACGGATCTGACGGCGGACCGTGAGGTCCTGGCGCCGGGCAGCCGGGGCAATCTGCTCCAGCTGCATCCGGACCACCCCAACCAGTGGGACGCCTGGGACATCGACCGGCACTACCGGCACCGGCACACCGATCTCACGACGGCCGAGTCCGTTCAGCTCGTGGAGCAGGGGCCGCTGCGGGCGACGGTCCGGGTGGTCCGTACGTTCGGCACGTCGTGGATCGTGCAGGAGATCCGGCTCGCGGCCGGCAGCCGGCGCGTCGACGTCGTCACCGAGGTCGACTGGCAGGAGTCGGAGAAGGTCCTCAAGGCGGCGTTCCCGCTGGACGTGCACGCCGAACGGTCCACCGCCGAGATCCAGTTCGGGCATGTGCACCGTGCCACGCACGCCAACACCAGCTGGGACGCGGCCCGGTTCGAGATCTGCGCGCACCGCTGGCTGCGGGTCGCCGAGCCCGGCTACGGGGTGGCGGTGGTCAACGACTCGACGTACGGCCACGACGTGACCCGCACCGAGCACGACGAGGGGCTGGGGACGACGGTACGGCTGACGCTGCTGCGGGCGCCGCACAGCCCGGACCCGGAGACGGACCTGGGCACGCACCGGTTCGCCTACGCGCTGGTCCCGGGCGCCGGGGTGACGGACGCGGTGCGCGAGGGGCTGGCGCTCAATCTGCCGCTGCGGGTCGCCGCCGCTCCCGCGTCGGCGCCGCTGGTGTCCGTCGACCATCCGGCGGTCACGGTGGAGTCGGTGAAGCTCGCCGAGGACCGCAGCGGTGATGTGGTGGTACGGCTCTACGAGTCGGCGGGCAACCGCGCGTCGGCCCTGCTGCGGACCGGCTTCCCCGTCGTACAGGCCCAGGTCACCGACCTGCTGGAACGACCGCTGCACGAGGCGGGTACGGGCGCGGAGGGTCTGCGGGTGGCGCTGCGCCCGTTCCAGATCCTCACCCTGCGGTTCACACCGGCGTAGGCGAGAGGACGGGAGGGGTCAGGGCCTGTCTTCAAAGTGGCGCCGTCCGCCCGCAGGCCAGGCGGGACTTTGAAGACAGGC
>NZ_JAAPBF010000097.1 GCF_022695985.1 Streptomyces sp. NP-1717
GCGGCGGGCCCTCGGGGTCCTCCGGAGCGCTGTACGGCCGGGGGGCGCCGTACTCGTCACGCGTGACCCGCAGCTGCTGGGTCTGGAAGTCCTGCGGCACCTGCGTGTGCTGCGGCGCGTGGGGCGCGTGCCGCGCCGGGTCGACGGGCTCGGCGGGCCCCGCCGCGGCGGCCTTCCTGGACTTGGAGCGGGCCCGCATGAACTCGATCACGATCGGCAGCACCGAGAGCGCCACGATCAGGATGAGGATCATCTCGATGTTCTTGTGGACGAACTCGACCTTGCCCAGCGCGGCGCCGAGCAGCGTGACGCCCGCGCCCCAGAGCACGCCGCCGATGATGTTGTACGTCACGAACGACCGGTAGTTCATGCGGCTGACGCCCGCGATGATCGGCGTGAACGTCCGCACGATGGGCACGAAACGGGCCAGCACGAGCGACTTGGGGCCGTACTTCTCGAAGAACTCGTGTGCTTTCTCCACGTTCTCCTGTTTGAAGAACTTGGAGTCCGGGCGCTTGAAGAGCGCGGGGCCGACCTTGCGGCCGAAGAGATAGCCGACCTGGTCGCCGATGATCGCCGCCAGCACGATCAGGACACAGACGAGCCACAGCGGCCTGTCGAGCGTGCCGGACGTCACCAGGAGTCCGGTGGTGAAGAGCAGTGAGTCACCCGGCAGGAAGAAGCCGATGAGCAGGCCGGATTCGGCGAACACGATGACCAGGACGCCGATCAGGCCGAAGGTCCCGATCAGATAGTCCGGGTCGAGCCAGCTCGGTCCGAGCGCAAGGGTTGTCACGAGGTCCGGGCTCCTGAGTCGATAGTCGGTCGATCGTCGAAATCGGCCGTCGCTGCATCAGCGTCGTCCAATCGCATTCAAGCGATTGTCGGCTGCCCAAAGCTATCAACGCTCCGCCCCTGGCTGAGGTTCCACCCGGCCCCCACGGCTTGGGATCGGCGCGGACGGGGGTGAAGCGCGCCTTTCGTCCCCGGCCCGCGCCGACGGTCGGCGTTCGCGTGGACGGCGTCACGCGAGGCCCGGTCGGGACCGGGCCGGATCGACTCGGCAAGCCCTCTCCCAAGGAACCGCTTTGCCGCATTTGTGACATTACGGTGTGCGCGTGGCCACTGACACTCCGTCCGCTCCCCCGTCACCGTCCGGGCGCACGCTCCTTCCGCTGATCGTCCCCTCACTGGTAGTCGGTGTGGTCGCGTGTCTCGTCCTGCTGGGGGTGAGCGAGCTGGCCGGGCTGCTCCAGAACGTGCTCTGGAAGACGCTTCCCGACGCGCTCGGCATCGGCCGGCACTCCTCCTTCTGGATGATCGTGATCCTCACGGCGACCGGCCTCGCGGTCGGTCTCGTCGTACGGCAGGTGCCCGGGCACGCGGGACCCGACCCCGCGACGACCGGACTGGTCGACGCCCCGCTGCCGCCCGGCGTGCTGCCCGGTCTGCTGCTGGCCACCTGTCTGGCGCTGGCCGGCGGTGTGAGCCTCGGACCGGAGAACCCGATCACCGCGGCCAACATCGCGCTCGCCTACTGGCTCGGCCGCAAGGTCGCCCCCTCCGCCCCGGCGGAGCTCTGGCTCTCGCTGGCAGCGGCCGGCACGATCGGGGCGCTCTTCGGCACCCCGGTCGCTGCCGCGCTGGTCCTCACAGAGACCTTCGCCGGCCGGCCGGGGCCGGGCTCACTCTGGGACAAGCTCTTCGGACCGCTGATCGCCGCCGGGGCCGGCGGTCTCACGGCCGTGCTGATCGACCACCCGACCTTCGACCTGTCCCTGCCGAACCACTCGGGCGGCCGCTGGACCGACGCCCTGGCCGCGATCGTCATCACACCGGTCGCCGCCGCCCTCGGCATGGCCGCCGTGTACGCCTTCCCGTACGCCCACCGGGCCTTCAACCGCGTCGGGCGCCCCGTACTCGCCCTGACGCTCGGCGGGCTGATCCTCGGTCTCCTCGGGGCGCTCGGCGGATACCTCACCCTCTTCAAGGGCCTGGACGAGGTGAAGACCCTCGCGTCCGACCCGGACGGCTGGTCGGCGGGCCAGTTCGCGCTCATGTGCGGGGTGAAGGCGGTCGCACTGGTGATCTCGGCGGCCTGCGGCTTCCGGGGCGGGCGGATCTTCCCGGCGATCTTCGTCGGTGTCTCCTTCGGGCTCTTCGCCCACGCGCTCGTACCCGCCGTGCATCCGACGGTGGCGGTCGTCTGCGGTGTGCTCGGCGTACTGCTCGCCATCACCCGGCAGGGATGGCTGAGCCTGTTCACCGCGGCCGTACTCGCCGCGGACCCGAACCTCCTTCCCCTGCTGTGCGTGGCCGTACTGCCCGCCTGGCTGCTGGTGACCGGGCGCCCGCTGATGCAGATCGGCGAGGACGGCACATCCCTGCGATGACGGGCGGCGCCCGCTCCCCCGCGCAGGACCCGCCGGACATCCGGCGAGCCGACCGACCGTTTTGTCCGTATCGTCGCGCCTGAGGTCCTTGCCGTCGAAGCCCGACCACCGAGGTAGCCACCATGCCCACGCCCGTGAACGTCGCCGTCGTCTTCTACTCCGCCACCGGAACGCTCACCACGATGGCCAGGGCCATGGCCGAGGACGCGGAGGCCGCGGGGGCGACCGTACGGCTCCGCAAGGTCGCCGAACTCGCTCCGCAGGCGGCGATCGACTCCAACCCGGCCTGGGGCGCCAACATCGAGGCGATCGCCGGCATCACCGAGGCCACGGCCGACGACATGCGCTGGGCGGACGCCGTGATCTTCGGCTCCCCCACCCGCTACGGCAACGTCTCGGCCCAGCTCAAGCAGTTCCTGGACGCCCTCGGCGGCCTCTGGCAGGCGGGAGAGCTCGCCGACAAGGTCTACAGCGGCTTCACCGCGTCCGCCACGCCCCACGGCGGCCAGGAGACGACCCTGCTCGCGCTCTACAACACCATCCACCACTTCGGCGGCATCCTCGTCACCCCCGGCTACACGCACGCGTCGAAGTTCGCCGACGGCAATCCCTACGGCACCTCGCACGTCTCCGGGCAGGGCGACCTCCCGGTGAACGAACAGACGCTGACCGCGGTCCGCGTCCAGGCCGAACGGGTCGTGAAATTCACCCGTGCCCTCAAGGACGGCCTCGGCAGCTGAGTCAAGAGACCACGGGAGACAGGGAAACCGATGCCACTCCAACACGGCACGCAGGGCGCCGAGGGCAACATGCGAGGCCCGGCGGACGATCCGGCGGACGACCACTCCGAGCGGCTCAGGCTGTCGCTCAACCCCTTCTTCGGGGAGGCCGATCCGACCGGCGGAATGACGTCCGCGCCGGCCACGCACCGGCTGCCCGACGGCCCCATGCCGCCGTCCACGGCCTACCAGCTCGTCCACGACGAGCTGATGCTGGACGGCAACTCCCGCCTCAATCTGGCCACCTTCGTCACCACCTGGATGGAGCGGCAGGCCGGTGTGCTGATGGCGGAGTGCCGGGACAAGAACGTGATCGACAAGGACGAGTACCCGCGGACCGCCGAGCTGGAGCGGCGGTGCGTCACGATGCTCGCCGACCTCTGGAACGCCCCGGACCCGTCCACCGCCGTCGGCTGCTCCACCACCGGCTCCAGCGAGGCCTGCATGCTCGCCGGGCTCGCGCTCAAGCGCCGTTGGTCCATGAAGAACCGGGACCGCTATCCGGGCAGCGCCCGGCCCAATCTCGTGATGGGCGTCAACGTCCAGGTGTGCTGGGAGAAGTTCTGCAACTTCTGGGAGGTCGAGGCCCGGCTCGTCCCCATGGAGGGCGACCGGTTCCATCTCGACCCGGGAGCGGCGGCCGATCTCTGCGACGAGAACACCATCGGTGTCGTCGCCGTGCTCGGCTCGACCTTCGACGGCTCGTACGAACCCGTCGCCGAGCTCTGCTCCACCCTCGACGCGCTCCAGGAGCGCACCGGTTGGGACATCCCCGTCCATGTCGACGGCGCCTCCGGCGCGATGGTCGCTCCCTTCCTCGACGAGGACCTGGTCTGGGACTTCCGGCTCCCGCGCGTCTCCTCGATCAACACCTCCGGGCACAAATACGGCCTCGTCTACCCGGGCGTCGGCTGGGCCCTGTGGCGCACCCCGGCCGAACTGCCCGACGAACTGGTCTTCCGCGTCAACTACCTCGGCGGCGAGATGCCCACCTTCGCGCTCAACTTCTCCCGGCCCGGCGCGCAGGTCGTCGCCCAGTACTACACATTCATGCGGCTCGGCAGGGACGGCTACCGGGCCGTCCAGCAGACGGCGCGGGACGTGGCCCGCGGGCTCGCCGACGAGATCGGGGCGATGGAGGACTTCCGGCTGCTCACCCACGGGAACGAACTGCCCGTCTTCGCCTTCACCACCGCGCCCCACGTGAAGAACTTCGACGTCTTCGACGTCTCGCGGCGGCTCCGGGAGCACGGCTGGCTCATGCCCGCCTACACCTTCCCGGCCAACCGCGAGGATCTGTCCGTCCTTCGAGTGGTGTGCCGCAACGGATTCTCGGCCGACCTCGCCGCGATGCTGCTCGCCGATCTGCGGCTGCTCCTGCCGGAACTGCGCCGCCAGCCGCACCCCTTGGACCGGGACAAGTCGCGGGCGACTGCCTTCCACCACTGAACGGCGCGCGCCCGCCGCGCCGCCCCCACCTTTCGCGCGGCGCGCGCCCGTACAAATCCTGCGCATGAAATCCCCCCGAGGTTCGCGGCGGCTCGACGCGCCGCGTGCGGTTCCTGCCTCTGATACACCGCGAACCCCGGGAAGGTTCCCGCCCCTGAACCGGTCAGCGGCTGAGCCCGCGGAACCGCCCGACCGCCAGAGGGAAGAACAGCGCGATCAGCGCGACCGGCCACATCACCGCGAGCAGATGCGCGTTCTCCGCCGCCCACGAACCGCTCAGCTGCCCCGGGATCCCCGACAGATCACGGACCGCCGTCGCCGTCGCCGATATCGGGTTCCACTCGACCGTGGCGCCCAGCCAGCCCGGCATCGACTCCGGTGTCGCGAAGGCGTTGGAGAAGAAACCGATCGGCCAGACCAGGATCTGCACCGCCTGCACCATCTCCGGTTTGCCCGCCACCATCGCGAGCTGGATGCCGAGCCAGAGCATCGCGAAACGCAGCAGGAGCAGCAGCCCCACGGCCCCCAGCAGCGCGCCGGCTCCGCCGTTCCAGCGCCAGCCGAGCGCGAAGCCGACCCCGATCATCACCGCCAGACTCAGAGCCGACTGGAGCATGTCCGCGGTGCTCCGGCCGACCAGCACGGCGGAGGACGCCATCGGCATGGAGCGGAACCGGTCGACGACCCCCTTGCCCAGATCCTGGGTGACCGCCAGCATCGTGGACTCCAGCCCGAAGGCCATGGTCAGCGCGAGCATGCCGGGAACGAGGAAGCCGATGTACTCCCCGGCGATTCCGCGTCCCGCTCCCATCAGGTAGCCGAACATCAGCAGCAGCATCACCGGGAAGATCAGCCCGATGACCACCTGGACCGGCTGCCTGCGCCAATGGGCCAGTTCGCGCCGCGTCATCGTCCAGCAGTCGGTGAGCACCCAGGCGTTCGCCGTACTCATACAGCCTCCTTGGTACGTCGCGTCAGCCGCAGGAAGACCTCGTCCAGAGTCGGCCTGCGCACCCCCACGTCCTCCGCCTCGATCCCGGCCGCCTCCAGTTCCCGTACGGCCCTGGCCAGCGCCGCCATCCGGTTCGCGGCGGGCACGCTGACCAGCCGGCGGCCCTCGTCCACCGTCGCCTCGTCACCGAACAGCCTTACCACCGCGGCCAGTTGATCCGCGTCCGGCACGACTACGTCGATGCGGTCGCCGCCGATCCGCGCCTTCAGCTCGTCGGGGGTCCCTTCGGCGACCACGCGTCCTTCGTCGACGACCGAGATCCGGTCGGCCAGTTGGTCGGCCTCCTCCAGATACTGCGTGGTCAGCAGGACGGTCGTGCCTCCGCCGACCAGCGAGCGCACGGACGCCCACACCTCGGCGCGCCCGCGCGGGTCGAGTCCGGTCGTCGGCTCGTCCAGGAAGAGCACCGCCGGATCGGTGATCAGCGAGGCCGCGAGGTCGAGCCTGCGCCGCATGCCCCCGCTGTACCGCTTGACCGCCTTGCGCCCGGTGTCGGCGAGCCCGAAGCGCTCCAGCAGTTCACCGGCGCGGGACGCCGCCCGCCGGGCGCCCAGGTGGTAGAGGCGTCCGAACATCTCCAGGTTCTGCCACCCGCTCAGTTCCTCGTCCACCGCCGCGTGCTGGCCGAGCAGCCCGATCCGCCGGCGCACCTCCCGCGCCTCGGTACGGACGTCATGCCCGGCGACCCGCACCTCGCCCTCGTCGTGGCGCAGCAGCGTGGCCAGCACCCGGACCGCCGTCGTCTTGCCCGCTCCGTTCGGCCCGAGCACCCCGTGCACGGTGCCGCGCGCCACCGCCAGGTCGAGCCCGTCGAGCGCGGCCTTCTCCCCGTACCGCTTGCGCACACCTTCCATGACGATCGCGTCCGTCGCGTCAGTCAATGCCTTCGCCTCCAGCCCCTCCACCATGTAGTCAAATTTGACTACGAGCGGAAAGGTAAACCCCGGCGAAGAGGTTAGTCAAACTTGATTAGAGAGGTCGGGCCGCCTCGTCAGTCGTCGTCACCCTCGGCCGGGACACCCGTCGCGTACGGGTTCACCTCACCCTCGGCGAGCACCCCGAAGAACGGCTCACCCTCACCCGAGAAGACATGCGCGCCGGACTCGACGCGCTCGATGAACCCGCGCGTCCACTCGGCCCCGGAGTCGGCCTGACTGATCCACATGTTCATGATCTCGCCGATGTGCCCGAGCTGCTCCGGGCCGTCCTCCGGCGTGTAGTGCTCCGTCACCGACGCCCGCCAGGTCTCGATCGCCCGCACCCGCTCCTTCAGCAGCTCGACGGCCTCCGCGCGCGGCAGATCGACGATGAAGCCGATGCCCGCCGACAGCACGTCCATCTTCTGGTCGTACTCGACCAGGGACTCACGCAGCAGCCGGAAGTACTCGGCGGTCCCGGCCTCCGTGAGCTCGTACTCCGTACGAGGCGGACCGCCGGCCGTACTCGGCGCGACCTCGTGCGCCAGCAGCTCGCCCTGCTTCGCCATCTGCTTGAGCGCGTGGTAGATCGAGCCCGGTTTGGCGTTCGACCACTCGTGCGCGCCCCAGAACTCCAGGTCGTTGCGGATCTGATAGCCGTGCGCGCGGCCGTGCTGACGCACCGCGCCGAGCACCAGCAGCCGGATCGCTGACATCGCCGTACCCTTCTATTCAACTTTGACTAGACTACTCGTCATGACAGAGAAGACCATCCCGCTCCTCCCCTGCCAGACCATCCAACCGGTAGTCGACTTCTACTCGGCACTCGGCTTCGAGGTCACCTTCATACAGAAGAGCCCCTACGCGTACGCGGTGGTCGAGCGGGGCGACGTGGAACTCCAGTTCTTCGGCATGAAGAAGTACGACCCCACCGAGTCGTTCAGCGGCTGCTACGTACTGACCGACGACGTCGACGGGCTGCACGGCGCCTTCCGCGCGGGGCTCAAGTCGGCGTACGGGAGGATCCCGACCCGCGGCCTGCCCCGGATCGGACCGGTGAAGGACATGTCGTACGGCGTGCGGCAGTTCCTCATGACGGACCCGGCCGGAAACAGCATCCGGATCGGGCAGCCGAACGACGCGGAGAGCGACGGACACCATCAGCCCCCTCCCAAGGAGCCGTACGCGCGCGCCCTGCACCTGGCGGTGGCCTTCGCGGACTCCAAGGAGGACCTGGGCGCGGCGGTGAAGATCCTCGACCGCGCGCTGCGGAACGCCGCCGAGGCGGACGACGGCGCGGGAGAGGGCGACGACGGCATCGGTAAGGAGGGCGCGTCGCCGACCGCCGTGCAGCTCTACCGGCTGCTGGTGCTGCGGGGCGATGTCGCCCAGCGTCTGAACGAGACCGAGGAGGCACGCGGCTACCTCGGCAGGGCCGCCGGCGTCGAGCTGACGGCCGCGGAGCGCACGGAGGTCACCGACGACGCGGAGCGGGCCGCCGAGCTGCTGGAGTCACTCCGGGACGAGGACCGGGACAGGGGCCAGGACGCGGTCCGGTGACCGTGGCTCCGGGCGCCGGGTCAGAACGGGAAGCGTGAGCGCCCGTACTGCACCGAGATCCACTTCTGGGTCGTGAAGGCGTCGACCATCGACTCGGCGTTCACCCACTCGGCCCCGGAGTGCTTCTCACCGCCGAACGGCACGATCGGCTCGGAGTGCCCCGTCCCGTCGTTGATGTGGATCATGCCGGTGTTGATCCGCCGCGCCACCCGCACGCCCCGCTCGACGTCCCCGGTGTGTATGGCGCCGCTGAGCCCGCACCGCGTGTCGTTGGCGATCCTGACCGCCTCGTCCACTCCGTCGAACGGCACCAGGATCGCGACCGGGCCGAGTATCTCCTGGGTCAGGACGGGTGAGTCGGCTGCCAGGCCGGTCAGCACGGTCGGCGAGACCAGGTTGCCGTCGACGGTGCCGCGCAGCAGCGCGGTCGCGCCGGCCTCGATGGTCTCGTCGACCAGCGCGCCGACGGCGTCGGCCTGCTGCGAGCTGATGAGCGGGCCTATGACCGTCTTCGGATCGGCCGGGTCGCCGACGGTCAGCGTCCTGACCTTCGCGACGAACTTCTCGGTGAACTCCTTCTCGACCGAGCGGGCCAGCAGGATGCGGTTCGCCGCCATGCAGACGGGGCCCTGGTACGCGTAGCGGCTGAAGACCGCGGCCTCGACCGCGTAGTCGACATCGGCGTCCGCGAGGACGATCAGCGCGCTGTTCCCGCCGAGGTCGAGCACGGAGCGCTTGAAGTTCTTGGCACAGACGACGGCGACGTGCTGTCCCACCCGGTCGGAGCCGCTGAAGGAGATGACCTTCGGTACCGGGTGCTCGATCAGCGCGTCGTCGATCTCGGCGATGTCGGTGATGACGACGTTCAGCAGTCCGGCGGGCAGGCCCGCGTCCTCGAAAACCTTGGCCACCAGGGATCCGCCGCAGACCGGTGTGTTCTGGTGCGGCTTCAGTACGACGGCGTTGCCGAGCGCCAGCGCCGGGGCGACCGACTTGAGAGACAGCAGGAAGGGGAAGTTGAAGGGGCTGATGACCCCGATGACGCCGACGGGGGCGCGCTGGACGCGGTTCTCCGTGCCGTCCACGGGTGAGGGCAGGATGCGGCCTTCGGGGTGCAGCGTGAGCTGTACGGCCTCGCGCAGGAGTTCCTTGGCGAGTCGCAGCTCGAACGCCGCCTTCAGGCGCGTACCGCCCAGCTCGGCGATGATCGCCTCGGTGATCTCGTCCTCGCGGTCCTCGACGATGCGCAGGGCGCGCTCGAAGACGCCTCGCCTGGTGTACGGGTTGGTGTCCGCCCATGTGACCTGTGCGCGCTCGGCGGCCTGGTAAGCCTGGTCCACCTCGTCGGCCGTCGCCACCGCGATCGACGCCAGTTTCTCCCCGTTGTAGGGGTTGAAGTCGATGATGTCCCAGGAGCCACTGCCGGGCCGCCACTCGCCGTCGATGTACTGCTGGTCGAGTTCGGCGAAGAAGGACATGTGATCCCTAACCTCAGAACCGGATAACTGATGTCACGTCATCATACTTACGCGGAGTCAGAGTTAAGGGGCTTCGAGAACGTCCGATGCCGTTGTTCGCAAGGCTTCGGCCCTTCACGGTCGTTCAGGAGAGTTGCAGCAGACCCCGCAGCAGGTCACGGCTCTCGGCCGGTCCGAGGCTGTCCTCGTGGAGCCGGGTCATCACCCGTTCGTACTGGGTGACTTCCTCCCGCTTGTCGAGATACAGCGCGCTGGTGAGCTGTTCCAGGTAGACGAGGTCGGAGAGGTCGGACTCGGGGAAGCGCAGCATCGTGAAGGCGCCGCTCTCGCCCGCGTGTCCGCCGAAGCTGAAGGGCATCACCTGGAGCGTGACCGTCGGGTGCTCGGAGACCTCGATGAGATGTGCCAGCTGACCGCGCATCACGGCCCGGTCGCCGTACGGTCTGCGCAGCGCCGCCTCGTCCAGCACCGCGTGGAATCGCGGGGCGCGCTCGGAGACGAGCACCTTCTGGCGCTCCTGGCGCAGTGCGACGCGGCGGTCGATCTCCGCCTGGGGGGCGCCCGGCATGCCGCGCCGGACCACGGCGTGCGCGTACGCCTCGGTCTGCAACAGGCCGTGCACGAACTGGACTTCGTAGATGCGGATCAGTGAGGCGGCGCCTTCGAGTCCGATGTACGTCTGGAACCAGCCAGGGAGTACGTCACCGAAGCTCTGCCACCAGCCGGCGACGTTGGCCTCGCGGGCGAGACCGATCAGGGACCCTCGCTCCATCTCGTCGGCGACTCCGTAGAGCGTCAACAGGTCCTCGATGTCCCTGGACTTGAAACTCACCCGCCCCAACTCCATACGACTGATCTTGGACTCGGACGCGCGGATCGAGTAACCGGCCGCCTCACGAGTGATGCCACGCGACTCACGCAGCCGTCTGAGCTGCGAGCCCAGCAGTATGCGCCGCACCACGGATCCGCCCGGTTCGACTGCGGTCACGTCTCCAACCCTCCCCATTACGGTCCATCTCCCACTATTTTTCCCTCGACGCTCTCGGAGTACCCCCGAACCCTGAGAGCCGGATTGTGCCATCAAACGCACCAGCCCGTACTCATTCGATTACAGAAATGGGAAGCCTTTGGGAAGAGCGAGAAAGTGGTCGACAGAAGAAATAATCCGGAACGTCACATACTGGGCCAAGGCGGGCACGTGCACGTGCATCTGCCCTTGCATCTGCTCTGCGCATTGGGAACCATGGTCCTCGCCGCACCTGCGTGCTCGTTCGTGTTTGACGTGTTGTGACGCTGTACCACCGCAGTATCGCTACGGCCGCGAATCCCGGGGAGTGCCTCGCATGGGGACGAATGGATCGACCGTGCTCGAGCCGTTAAGGCAGGGGCTTCCGCCGATCGATCCCGCAGCCGTTTCCAGCTCCGCCTCGTGCGCTCTGCCCGCCCGCTACGAAGCGGTACGCGGGGCTCGACAGTTCACCCGTACGACACTCTGTCAGTGGGAACTTGACGACCGGTTCGACGATGTCGCGCTGGTGGTTTCCGAACTCGTCACCAACGCGCTGCGGCACGCCCTTCCCTCGGACACTCCGCGCGAGCCTCAGGAACCGCCCGTACGGCTTCATCTGATGCGCTGGACGACCCGTCTGGTGTGCGCGGTACGCGATCCCAGTTACGCGGGTCCCACGGCCCGTGAGTCGGACGAGGATTTCGCCGCGGAGTCCGGCAGAGGGCTGTTCCTCGTGGACTCGTTCAGCGATACGTGGGGCTGGCACCCGCTCGCCGGTTCACTGCACGGCAAAGTGGTCTGGGCGCTGTTCCGGCTGCGGGCCGAATGACGGCCGGCGGCCCGGCGGCTCCGCGAGCCCTGAAGATCTTGGAACCCTTGGCGGCCGGGGCCTGATCCGGAAGACGGGATCCGGGCCTCAGGCCGTCAGATGATCGAATTCCCCGTCCTTCACACCCGCCAGCATGGCCACGATCTCGGCCCGGGTGTACACGAGGGCGGGCCCTTCGGGGTGGCGTGAATTCCGCACCGCCACACCCCCGCCGGGCAGTTTGGCGAACTCCACGCAGGAACCCTGCGAATTGCTGTGCCTGCTCTTCTGCCAGACGACTCCGTCAAGCTCGGTGGCCGCCATGCCGTTGTACGCGTGGTGCACAGGACGCTCCCCGAGTTGCAAGGTGCAGGTGTCAACTAGCTCGGATCATAGCTGTGTTCACATGCCAATGCATGAGCAGATGCACGTGCACGCGGGGTGTTCCCTTGACTACAGACTCACGAACAGAACGCCCCGATGAATGAGACGCACGGAAAGCCCTTTCGGTGCCAAGTGTTCAGGTACTCGTCCGGAACTCGACGGCGGGGTCCGCGAAGGGCGCCCTGGTAGCTTGGCGCGGTCTTGGAACTGAAGGGGGACTTTGAACGTGCACAAGATCGTACGCACCAGCGTCGCCGCCGCCGGCCTCGTCGTCGCGCTCGCTCTCACCGGCTGTGGCGGCAGTGACAGCGGTGACGACTCCGGCAAGGACAAGGGCACCAGCGCGCCCGCCACGAGCGAACCGGACGCCGGCAGTGACGAATCCGCTCCGGCCGACGGCGCCTCGGCCGACAGCCTGGAAGGCACCTGGGCCGGGATGACGGAGGGCAAGGCCGTCGCGCTGTCCGTCAAGGAGGGCAAGGCCGCGCTCATCGCCGACGAACACGTCTGCCAGGGCGACGTCGAGGAGATGGGCGGCGAGCCCATGCTGTCGCTCAAGTGCGCCGACGGGAACACCGACCGCACGATGGGGTCGATCGACTCCAACGACGGGAAGACACTGGTGCTTTCGTGGGAGGGCGGCGCGAAGGACAGCCTCACCAAGACGGAAGCGGGCAAGCTGCCCGAGGGGCTGCCGACGGACATTCCCGTGCCCTGATGGAGACCGCTTTCTCCTCATAAGGAGGGCGCCGGGTTCAGCTGAATCCGGCGCCCTCCTTATGAGCCGGTGAAGTGCGATCGCGACGCGGTCAGGCTCCGGGGCGGAGCCCTCGGTGCGGATCGGCTCCGCCGTTCCCGCGGCCAGGGGTCCGCCCGTCGCCGGGTACGCGGGCCCGGTCCGCCGCCGCCGTGCCGTGCGCCCAGCCCTCGCCGTCGGTCACACCACGCACCCTCGTCCGCACCGTCCGGGGGAACATCCGCTCCGCGCGGTCGGCTACGGCCATGTCCCGCGCGGCCAGGACGGGCAGCAGCCGCCCTCCCCCGTCCGCCGTCCGCGTGGCGCCGCCGTCACCGGCCGCCTCCGCGCCCGCCGCGTCGGCGGTCACCCGCTCGGCGGCGGCGGCGAGCCGTTCGCCGATCCGGTGGGCGTACGCCATGAGGAACGACTGCCGGAAGGTCTTGGTCCGCCGGCGGCCGGATGCCCGCTGGGCGGCCTCCGCGCGGGTCATCGCCGCGGTTCCCTGTACGAGCAGCGAGGTGTACAGCAGCTCGACCACCTCCAGATCCGGCTCAAAACCGACCACGGTGGAGAAGCCGAAACCGCTGTTCCACACCGACTGACAGCGGTTGGCGGACGCGACGGCGTCGAGCAGGATCGCCTTCGCCGTCTCGTACGGAGCGTCCACCCCGATCCGGCAGGCGGCCGGGACGTCGCCGCGGTGGGCGGGGTCGGCGAGCAGGGCCTCGTCGATGCTGTGCCGGGCCATCAGCTCCTGGGCCTTGGCGCTCAGCGCCTCGGCCTCCTCGGGGAAGTCCGTGCCCTCGGCCTTGGCGAGCAGGGCGCGGATCCGGGCGAGCATGCGCGGCTCGCCGTCGGCCGCCGGGAGATGGACGGGCGTCCCGGGCACGGGCCCCACGGCTTCGATCGCCGGGAGCCCGACGAGCAGCCGGCAGAGCTCCAGCGTGGTGGTCGCGTACGAGAAGCGGTCGGCGGACCGGGGCGCGGTCCCCGACCTGCGGCCGGCTTCGAGGTCCGCCGCGATCTCCGTGAGCTGGGCGCCCCAGCGCGGGGCCACCCGTTCGTACCGGACGGCCTCCGCCGTGATCAGTTCGGCGGCCAGCAGTGTGTGCGCCTCGTCGAGGTCGCGCCGTACGAGCCGTACGACGTCGGCCGGCTGCCAGCCCCGCTCCCAGGCCCGGCGCAGGAACTCTCCGCCCCGGCGGCGCAGTTCGGTGTCGGCCGCCGGGTCGGCGGCGAGCAGCGAGGCCCCGGTGTCCAGCCCTCTGCCGCCGTCCGCCGCAGGGTCGGCGTAGAGCGCGGCGGCGAACGCGGCGTCGACCGTACCTGGCGCAGTCGGCATGGAACCGTCTCCCCTCACCCCGTGATCGTCCTGCCCCCGACCGTCGTGACGACGGACCGCCGTCCATGGTCCCAGAAGGCAGGTTATCCACAGGCTGTGCGTATCGAACTACTGCGCGACCTGCGTGGTCTCCCGGTTGTCCACAGGATCAGGGGGTTCCGGCACACGATGCGGCGTACCGGCCTACCGTGGTGGAACCCCCGCGAATCGAACCCCGACGAGAGGACACGCACCCGCATGGGCGAGAACAAGCGGCTGATGCTGGCCGGCGAGTGGTACCTGCCGGACGACGAGGAGCTGGAGGAGGCGTCCCGGCGGCGGGAGGGCCTGTGCGCCGCGTACAACGGGACGGGCGGGGAGCCGATGCCCGACGCGGACGGCCGCGACTGGATCCTGCGCGAGCTGCTCGGCTCGGTGGGTGAGGGCGTCCGGATCCGGCCGCCGTTCAACTGCGACTTCGGCTCGTACATCAGCATCGGTGCCCGCACGTTCATCAACTTCGGCGCGGTCTTCCTCGACCCCGCGCCGATCACCGTGGGCTCCGACGTCCAGATCGGCCCGAACGTCCAACTGCTCACGCCGACCCACGAACTGGACACCGAGCGCCGCCGGGCGGGCTGGGAGCGGGCGGCGCCCGTGACCATCGGCGACAACGTCTGGCTCGGCGCCGGCGTGATCGTCTGCCCCGGAGTGACGATCGGCGAGAACACGGTGGTGGGCGCGGGAGCCGTGGTCACGAAGGATCTGCCGGCCGGGGTCCTGGCGGTCGGCAGTCCGGCGCGGGTGATCCGCAAGCTGGAGTGAGCGGGGCCGGCCGGGTGGGGAGGCGGGATTCACCCGGCCCGGCGGGTGGCCGGTGCGTCCTCGATCACCGGCCGCGCTCGGAAGCGGCTCAGGGCTTGATGATGAGCTTGCCGCGCGTGTGGCCCGACTCGCTCGCGGACTGGGCCTGGACCGCGGCGGCCAGCGGGTAGGTCTGTGCGACCAGGACACGCAGCGTGCCCTCCGCCGCCAGCCGCGCCTGTTCGGTGAGGCCCGCGCGGCTCTCCTCGGGCGTCGAGCCGCCCGAGGAGAACGGCACCCCGTGCTCGGCGGCCGTCGGGTCGGCGATCGTGATGACACGGTCCGTCGTGCCGCCGCGCAGGGTGATCGAGTCCGGCAGCGCGCCCTTGCCCGCCGTGTCGAAGACCGCGTCCACACCCTGGGGGGCGACGGTGCGGACACGCTCGACGAGGCCCTCGCCGTACGACACCGGGGTGGCGCCGAGCAGCCGTACGTAGTCGTGGTTGGCCGGTGAGGCGGTGCCGACGACCGTCGCTCCGCGCGCCGCCGCGAGCTGGACGGCCATCGATCCGACCGATCCTGCGGCGCCGTGCACGAGCAGGGTGTCGCCCTCCTTGACGGCCAGGTCGTCGAGCACCCGCCGGGCCGTCTCGCCGGCCACCGGCAGCGCCGCCGCCACGTCCCAGCTCAGCCCAGCCGGCTTGGGCACGACGTTGGTGGCCAGCGTGTACTGCGCGTAGGCGCCGTCGATGGACCAGCCGATCACCTCGTCCCCCACGGAAAGACCGATGACGCCGTCGCCGACCGCGTCCACGACACCGGAGAACTCGCTGCCGGGGACGGCGGGGAACTCCGTCGGAAAGATCTCCGCCATCCAGCCCTTACGGATCTTCACATCGGCGGGATTGACCCCGGCCGCCCGGACGGACGCGCGGATCTGGCCGGGCCCCGGTTGCGGCTGCTCGATGTCCTTGAGCTGCAGCACCTCGGGACCCCCGTACTCCTCGAAAACGATCGCCTGCATGTCAGCCTCCGTAGATGCGAGCCCGTATCCGGTGTATCCGGTGCTTCCTGTTCCGTGTTCCGTTTCGCGTTTCGCGTTCCGTGTCAGTCGTGCCGTGGTCCGGGCGTGTGGGTCCGATTCGTGTCCGTCCTTTCGATGTTCGCCGCGGGCGGCGGCGTCCGCCTCTCGAATGTTCCGCCCGGGTCAGTTCCGCTTCCGTCCCGTTGTCAGACCCTGCTGCCAGACTCGGACGCGTGATCGGACGGTGGGCTCTGGCCCCGGCGGAGGGTGGCGGCGCCTGGCTGGTGCCGCTGGGCGCGGACGCGCGCCCCGCCGGTGCGGTGCTGCGCGAGCCCGATCTGGTCGAGGCGGTCAGGGCGCGGCTGCCCGAGGTCACGCGGTGGGTGTGGCGGTCCACCGCCGAGCTGGCGCCCCGGCTGCTGGCCGCCGGGGTCCGGGTCGAGCGGTGTTACGACATCGAGGCGGCGGAGCTGCTGCTGCTCGGCCACGAGGGCCGGCTCGGGGAGCCCCGGTCGGCCGCCGCCGCCTGGGCGAGGCTGCGGCGCGGACCCGTACCGCCCGATCCGCCACCACGTGCCGCCGAGCCGGGTGCGCAGTCCTCGCTCTTCGAGCCGCAGGCGGGCGCGGACGTGCCGTTCGAGGGTCTGCTGGAGGTGTACGCGGAGCAGCAGCGCAGGCATGACGCGGCGGGTGATCCGGACCGGATGCGGCTGCTCACGGCGTCGGAGTCGGCGGGGATGCTGGTGGCCGCCGAGATGCACGCGGCGGGTCTGCCGTGGCGGGCGGATGTGCACCGCGCGCTGCTGGACGAGTTGCTGGGCGAGCGGTACGCGGGCGGGGGCGAGCCCCGGCGGCTGGCGGAGCTGGCCGACCAGGTCTCGGAGGCGTTCGGGCGGCGCGTACGGCCCGATCTGCCGGCGGACGTGGTGAAGGCGTTCACGCGGGCGGGGTTCCAGGTGAGGTCGACGCGGCGGTGGGAGCTGGAGGAGATCGACCACCCGGCGGTGGCTCCGCTGATCGAGTACAAGAAGCTGTACCGCATCTGGACGGCGCACGGCTGGAGCTGGCTCCAGGACTGGGTGCGGGACGGCCGCTTCCGCCCGGAATATCTGCCGGGCGGTACGGTCTCCGGCCGCTGGACGACCAACGGCGGCGGCGCGCTGCAGATCCCGCGCGTGATACGGGGGGCGGTCGTCGCCGACGAGGGCTGGCGGCTGGTCGTGGCGGACGCCGACCAGATGGAGCCGCGCGTCCTCGCCGCGATCTCGCGCGACCGGGGGCTGATGGAGGTCGCCGGGCATGACGACGATCTGTACAAGGTGCTGTCGGACCGCGCGTTCTCCGGCGACCGGGCGCAGGCGAAGCTCGCGCTGCTGGGCGCGATCTACGGCCAGACGTCGGGCGACGGCCTGAAGAATCTGGCCGCCCTGCGAAGACGGTTCCCGCAGGCCGTCGCGTATGTCGACGACGCGGCGCGGGCGGGTGAGGAGGGCCGGCTCGTACGGACGTGGCTGGGCCGGACGAGTCCGCCGGCGGCCGGTTCGGAGGACGGCGGCGGCGAGGCGGGCATCCCGCAGGAGTCCGGCGAAGCGGTCTCCGGCGACGGCGAGTTCACGCCGGGGTACGCGTCGACGAACGCCCGCGCGCGTGGCCGCTTCACGCGGAACTTCGTGGTGCAGGGCAGCGCGGCGGACTGGGCGCTGCTCATGCTGGCGGCGCTGCGGAGCGCGACGGCCGGGATGCGGGCGGAGCTGGTCTTCTTCCAGCACGACGAGGTGATCGTGCACTGTCCCCGGGAGGAGGCGGCGGATGTGGCGGTGGCGATCCGTGAGGCCGGTGAGCTGGCGGGCCGGATCGCCTTCGGGCGGACGCCGGTGCGGTTCCCGTTCACGACGGCGACGGTGGAGCGGTACTCGGACGCCAAGTGAGCGGCGCACCCGGCCACCCGGACGACCGGCGTCCGGCGTCCGGCGTCCGGCGCCGGTTAAAGGTTGGATCGACGCTCACCGAGCATTTACGATCCCCGGTGGGCATCGCGCGTCGGTCACCGGCCGGGTGAGGCGTGGAGGTTCCCGTGAGATGCCTCTGGAGGCATTCCACCGTGTCATCAGTACAGTTGAATCACACGATCGTGCACGCCCGCGACAACCGGGCTTCCGCCGAATTCCTGGCGAACATCCTGGATCTGGAGATCGGCACCGAATGGGGGCCCTTCATTCCGGTCGACACCGCCAACGGCGTCACTCTGGACTTCGCCACCGTCGACGAGAAGTCCATCGCCCCGCAGCATTACGCCTTCCTCGTGCCCGAGGACGATTTCGACGGAATCTTCGGGCGGATCAAGGGCGCGGGAGTCGATTTCTTCGGCGATCCGCTCGGCGGGCTTCCGGGCCGGATCAACTACAACCACGGCGGCCGGGGCGTGTACTTCCTCGATCCGTCGGGTCACTACCTGGAAGTGATCACGCAGCCGTACGACAACGTCGTGACGGACACGGCCGGGTGACGGCCGACCGGTCACCCGGCCGCTCGCGCGGATAGGTGACACCATCTCAACGCTTCGCTGAGGCAAGGGCGTCGAGGATTCAGGGACCCCCGGACCCAGACCCGTACCCGGACCGGACCGGACCCCGGGTCCTCCCGAATCCTCGACGTCCGCCCTCCCGCGTCACTCGGCGCCCCGCCCCCTCACCGCGGTCAGCGGCGCCCCGCCAGGAACTCCGCCGCCGCCACACCGGAGACCCGCGTCGCGCCGTGCGTGACCAGGTGGACGGCGCCGGGCGCCGCACCGTTCGGAACGCCCATCTCCACGACCACCGCGTCGGGCCGGCTCCCCAGCAGCCGCGCCATCGCCGCCGACATCCAGCCGTGCCGCGCCGCGTCACGCACCACGACCACGAGCGAGCGCTCCGCCGCCGGGTCGAGCCCCTTGCGGTCCAGCAGGTCGCCCGACTCCGTCAGGTCGGCCTCCGTCAGCCGTACGGACGTGGTGCCGGGCAGCAGATCGCTCAGCGGAGCCGCCACACCCCACGGGGTCTGCCCGTCGACAGCCAGATTCATCATCGGCGACAGCTCCACCACATGGGGCGCGCCGACGAGCGGCAGCACCGACTCCCGGCCCTGTTCGGTCAGTACGCGCAGCGCGCGCCGGGCGGCGACGAGGCCGATGTCGGACGCCGCGTCGTCGGTGGCCACGGCGCGTGTACGGCTCCCCGACCACGCGGCGAACTCGGCGACCCGAGCCGCCGCTTCACTGATCCGCGCCTCGGGCAGCGTGCCGTCGGCCACGGCCCGGACGAGGGCGTCCGTGAGCAGGTCGAAGGTGGCCTCCCCGGCGTGCTCGCCCCCGACGCACACCGCGTCCGCCCCGCCCTTCACGGCCCGTACGGTGGCCCCGTCGATGCCGTAGCGGGCGGTGACCGCGCTCATCTCGATGCCGTCCGTCACCACCAGGCCGTCGAAGCCCAGTTCGCCGCGGAGCAGGTCCACGAGGATGCGGGGGCTCAGCGTGGCCGGCAGTTCGGGGTCGTACGCGGGCGCGAGCAGATGCGCGGTCATCACCACGCGTACGCCCGCCTCCATCGCGGCGACGAACGGCGGCAGCGCGGTGGCGGCGATCTCCTCGGCACTCGCCGAGACCTGCGGCAGACCGTGATGGGAGTCGACCGAGGTGTCGCCGTGGCCGGGGAAGTGCTTGGCGCAGGCGGCGACGCCGGCCGACTGGAGCCCGCGGACCCAGGCGGCGGTGTGCCGGGAGACCACGTCCGTACGGGCGCCGAAGGAGCGGGCGCCGATGACGGGGTTGAGGGGGTTGGAGTTGACGTCGGCGCTGGGGGCGTAGTTGAGGGAGATGCCTGCGGCGTGGAGTTCGCGCCCGATGTCGCGGGCGACGGACTCCGTCAGATCCACGTCGTCCACGGCGCCGAGCGCGAGATTGCCGGGCCGGGAGGCGCCGGTCCAGGCTTCGAGCCGGGTGACGTCGCCGGCCTCCTCGTCGATGGCGATGATGAGGTCGCGGTTCTCCGCGCGTAGTTCGGCGGTGAGGCGCGCGACCTGTTCGGGATCGACGATGTTCCGGCCGAACAGGACGACGGAGGTGAGACCGCCGCCCGCGATCCTGCGACGGACCCAGTCGGGCACGGTCGTGCCCACGAATCCGGGTTGGAGCGTGGTCTCGGCGAGACGCGTCAGTCGGTCGTGGCGGCTGCTCGGCTCCATGCGGGTCCTCCGAAGGCGCATCGCTCGGCCGGCTCAGCGAACCGCCCTTGAACTTGGTACAGGCCAATCGGGATGTTGGCTCAGACCAATAGGCGTGTCAAGGAGGTATCGGGCTGCCGCGTTGTACGCACTCGACCCGGAAGCAGGTGGATTAGGCCGTTCATGAATATTTGGTGAGGCTTCGGGGGAGCGGCTGGGCAGGAGCCGGGCCCGCGGGTACGGCCGGTCCGCACCCGCCCGCCACGCGCCCGCTCGCCCGTCCACCCGCCCGCGCGGCCCGGGGGGTCTCACACCCCGAAGAGCGCCAACGACGGCTCCAGACCGTGCAGTTCGACGGGGACGGTACGGTGCGCCTGCCACCCCTCGCGGTCCAGGCGCAGCCGCCGCTGGGTACGGGCCGCACCCTGCACCGCCTCTGTCGCCAGTCCGTCCGGACGGTAGCCGAGCTTCTCCGACACGCGCAGGGACCGTGCGTTGTCGGTCATCGCCGACGACGTCAGATACCGCGCCCCCAGGCCCTCGAACGCCAGGTGCAGCACGGCCGCCCGCATCTCCGTACCGATGCCGCGACCCTGGTGCGCCTGCCCCAGCCACGAGCCGGTGTGCGCCTCGCCGGTCACCGCGAAGTCCGTCGCGCCCAGGTCCTGGCGTCCGACGACCGTGCCCTCGCAGCTGACGGCGAGGCTCAGCGTCCAGTCGCGCGGGGTCCAGGCGGCCACCGTGCCGAGCAGATGCCGGAAGGTCGCCCGCCCGCGCTCCTCGGGGCTCGTGTCCGTCCACGGGACGGAGAACGGCATCCGGTCCTCGTCGTGCACCCCGGCGGCGGCGACCGCCGCCAGTTCGGACAGCCGCTCCAGTCCGGGGAGCCGCAGTTCTAGGCGCGGGGTCGTGATCCGCAGGCCGTACGGGGGCCAGAAATGAGCTTCCATGAACGGAGCCTGCCGAACCGGCCGCCGGGGTGTCGAGCGAATTAGGGCCTGCCGGATCAGGGCCCGCCGAATCAGGGTCCGCCGTTCGGCCGCGTCACTCCGTACGCAGCCCGTCCGGCCGCATCATCCGCCACAGCGACGGCAGGCTCGCCACCGTCACCAGCATGATCACTGCGGCTCCGACCGCCGCGTACGGGACGAAGACCCACCAGTCGTCGATCGACTTCCCGATGATCCCCAGCATGAAGTCACCGAGGACCAGACCGCCGGCGATCGCGAGCCCGGTGCCCAGCACGACCGGCACGGCGGTCTGCCACAGCACCGACCAGGCGAGTGTCCGGCGCCGCGTACCGAAGGCCACCAGGACCGACAACAGCCTTCTGCGTTCGCGCAGTTGCTCGATCTGGGCGACCAGCATGCTCGCCGCGATCAGCATCATCGTGAGGGTGCCGCCCACGAGCAGCCCGGTCTGGACGCTCCCGTACTGCTTGTCGCGCTCCAGGTCGACGAGCGCGTTGATCCGCAGCGTCGGGTCGATGTCCGCCGCCGTGCCGCGTACGTACTCCGCCGCGTCGGACACCTCCGGGTCGATCTTGATCGATGCCCTGACCGTGGTCGACGGCAGGGAGCGGGAGCCGAGGGCGCCCGGGGTGACCAGGATGCCGTCGTGCAGGTCGCCCATCGGATCGGGGAAGGTCACCACCGTGCGGGCCGACTTGGGCAGCGTCCACAGCGCGGGCCTGCCCGTCCTCGCCCCGTCGCCGCCGGTCAGGTCGATCGGCCTGCCGGGCACGGCGGCCTCGTCGGTCCGCGCGTTCTGCTCCTCCACCCCGGCCGCGCCGACCTTCTTGGCGGCCCTGGCGTCGAGGTGGGCCACGAAGGCGTCCCCGTCCCGGCAGGAGGGCAGCCGGGCGATCTCCTTCAGCGTGGCGCAGGTTCCCATGGTCAGGGAGGTGATCGGCTGCCAGCCGTGCTCCGTGGGCGAGCCGGTGCCGGCCACATAGCTCTCGACCGTGCCGATGACCTTGGTGACCCCCTTGGTCTCGCGGAAGTCCTGGATCATCCGCTCCGCGAGCTCCGAGCCGCCGACCTCGCTGGTGACGTAGAAGTCCGCCCGGTCGGTGTCCTGTCCGGTGAGCTGGAGGAAGTCCTTCTGCATCGCGCCGAACATCATCTGGAGCGCGATGGCGCCCGCCACCGCGACGGTGATGCCGCTCACCGCGCGCGCCGCCGTGCCACTGCTCAACTGAAGCCTGCGGGTGGCCAGTTGCCAGGGCACCGGTCCACCGCGCAGCCGTGCGACGACCGCTTCGACCAGCCAGGGCAGCAGCCCGACGAGCCCGATCAGCACACAACTGGCGCCCACCACGATGGGAAAAGGTCCGACCGCCGGCGTCATCTCGTCCACGCGCCCGGTCGACGCGAGGACGGCGACGCCCACGACGGGCAGCAGCAGCCGCCACCACAGCCGGCGCTTGCGCAGACCGGTGTTCCGTACGACTCCGAGCGGCTCGATGGCCACCGAACCGAGCGCGGACTGGGTGACCAGGACGGCGGCGACCGGCACCGCGAGCAGGATCAGCAGGGCGAGCGAGGGCACCGGGGTCACGTCGGAGGGGAAGGCACTCTGCCCCCAGAGCCGTACGTGGCCCACGACCTGACGGAGCATCAGAAAGAGGGCCGTCCCGACGGCCAGCCCGAGCACGGCGCCGAACAGGGTCTCCCCCGCCGCGATCCGCCGTACCGTCCTGGCGTCGGCCCCCACCAGCCTGAGCGCCGCGAGCCTGCGGTCCCTGCGGTCGCCGCCGAAGCGGACGGCCGTGGCGATGAAGATCGCCACCGGTACCAGCAGCACCACGCACATCAGGATGACCAGCACCATCAGCAGCGGATCGAACGGTGGCGTGGACTCGTCGACGCCGTAGCCGGCCGACCGGATGCCGACGCCCTCGACGGTCAGCGTCGAGGTGCCGGTGTAGAAGCGCAGTTCGCCGGGGTCGACCAGGCCGGCGTCCCCGACCGTGCCGACGATCCGTTCGTCCAGCCGCTGCGCCAGCAGCGCGCCTTCGGACGACCCGAGCAGTTCACGCAGCGCGGGCGAGACGACCATCTCGCCGGGACCGGGGATCTCCGCGACACCCGGCGGCGCCGGCGCGTTCGCCCCCTCCGGACGCAGCAGCAGGCCGGTCACGGGGTCGCCGCGGTATTCGGTGCTTGCCTCGGCCCAGAGGAAGGTGCTGTCCGTGATGCCCTCGCCGGGCTTCTGTGAGCTCGCGTTGGTGGTTTCGCGCGCCTGGGTGCGGCTCTCGCGCGTGTCGAGGAGCTGCGGTACGGCGGCGGCGGCGAAGAGCAGCGCGACGCCGAGGCCGACTCCGAGCGCGGTGAGCGCCGTACGGGCCCAGCCCTCCCGGCCGCCGGACACGGCGAAACGCATGCCGAGCGTGAGGTCCCGCGCCCAGGCGCGCACGCCGGTGGGAGTGGCGGCCCGGGACGGCGGGGAGAGCGGAGGCGCGTCCCGGTCGAGGAGCGTCATGCCGCGCGCCCCACACGGCCGTGACCGCCGGGACCGCGATCCCCGCCACGACCGCCACCGGCGCCCTGTCCGCCACCTGTGCCGCGACCGCCACCCGCGCCGTGACCTTCGCCGGCGCCCTGTCCGCCACCGAGGTAGTGGTCCATGTCGCGCGTCCTCCCGTCCCGTACGACGACCTCGCGGTCGGAGTACGCGGCGACCCGCACCTCGTGCGTCACCAGGACGACGGCCGTGCCCGCCGACCGGGCCGCGTCGGTCAGCAGCTCCATCACGCGCTCGCCGTTGAGCGAGTCGAGCGCCCCGGTCGGCTCGTCGGCGAAGAGCACCCGCGGCGAGGTGACCAGCGAGCGGGCGACGGCGATGCGCTGCCCCTGACCGCCGGAGACCTCACCGGGGCGCTGGGCCCGTACGCCGGTGACCTCCAGCCGCTCCATCCACTCCAGCGCGATCCGCTCCGCCTCCTTGCGGCGGGTGCCGCCCAGGCGCAGCGGCAGCGCCACGTTCTCCAGACAGGTCAGCTCGGGCACGAGCTGACCGAACTGGAAGACGAAGCCGAAGTCCGTACGGCGCAAGGTGCTGCGGGCGCTGTCGGACAGCTCCGTGACATCGCGGCCCTGGTAGGTGATGGTCCCGGAGTCGGTGGCCACGATGCCGGCGAGGCAGTGCAGCAGCGTCGACTTGCCCGATCCCGACGGGCCCATGACGGCGACGACCTCACCGGCGTGGATGGAGAAGGAGGCGCCGTCGAGGGCGGGGGTGGCGCCGTACGACTTGCGCAGGTCGTACGCGGTGAGCAGCGAGCCTTCGGGGGCCGCCGGGGTGCCGGGGGCGCGGGACGCGGAAGAGGATCCGGACGACGACCCGGACGACGAGGACGACGAGGACCCGGACGCGGCGCTCATCGGCGTACCTCCTCGGCGAGCCCGTCCAGTCGGGCGGCCGTCAGCTCCAGCCAGCGCAGATCCGCCTCCAGATGGAACAGCGCGTGGTCGCAGATGAGCTGGTCGGAGAGGTCGCCGTGCCGCTTGCGCTCGGTCAGGACGCGCATCAGCCGCAGATGCTCGGCCCGCTGCGTGTCGAGCAGGTCGGCGGCGCTGCGGCCGGTGAGCAGCGAGATGACGACTTTCGTGTAGAGGGTCGACTGGAGATACGGCTCCGGCTTCTCCGGCTGCGCGAGCCAGCGCTCGACGTCGGTGATGCCGGCTTCGGTGATCGCGTACCGCTTGCGCTCGGGACCCCCGCCGGCCTCCACCCCGTCGACCTCGACGAGCCCGTTCTTCAGCAGCCGGGACATGGTCGAGTAGACCTGCCCGTAGTGCAGGGGGCGATCGTGGCCGAAGGAGTCGTCGAAGGCGCGCTTCAGGTTGTAGCCGTGCTGAGGGCCTGATTCGAGAAGCCCGAGGAGGGTGTGTCCGATTGACATGGCGCACACTCTACACACGGCGTATACATGCCGTGTATAGTGGTCTCCGGCGCACTCCCGGCTCGACTCCACGCCTCGTACGCCCCATCCACCCCCTTCCCCGATTCATTGACATGCACAACCCCGGTTGTTTGGATGCGGCAAGCGCTTTCTGGCCGAGTCAGCCGAGTTTGGAGCATTCCCTTGCAGCTCTCGCGCCGCACCCTGCTGACGATGTTGCCCGCGTCCGCCCTGCTCGCCGTGGCAGCGCCGCTGCGCGCCCGGGCTGCCGGGCCGCCGCCCGCGCCCGCGTCCGCGTCCGCGAAGACCGAGCGCGCCGCCGACCACGCCGCGCTCCTCGCCAACACCGTCGCGATCTTCGCCGGCACCGCCGAGTCCAACGCCCGCCCCGAAGTGGCCGCCAAGCTCGCCGCCATCACCTCGACGGCACGCACCCGACTCACCGCGCTGGACGGCGCCGGACCCGGCGAACTCTTCAAGGGCGTCGCGCTCGGCACCAG
>NZ_JAAPBF010000098.1 GCF_022695985.1 Streptomyces sp. NP-1717
TGCGGTGCGCGGTGGCCGGCGGGGTCGCGGACGTGACCGCGCGGGCGGACTTCGGCCCGTACGCCCCGGCGGTCAGGTCCCGCGCGGGCCCACCGGACACGCTGCCCGCGTCGGGGCCAGGGGCTGTATCCGGGGCCGGGTCCGGGTCCACGGCACCGTCCGCCACGGCACCGGTGCAGGCACCGGGGGCGCCACCGGCACCTGGCCAGCCGGCACCGGGGCCCGGACCGCCGGCGCCCGGCACCCTCAGCCCGTGACCTCGGCTCCGGCCTCGGCCGTCCGTGGCCCGGGCAGGTCGGGCGGTTCCGCCGGCTCGGCCTGCGGGGGCGCCGACCTCAGGAGTTCACCCAGGAGCCGTACGGCCGCGCGCTTGTGCAGGGGCTCGTTGCCGTTGCCGCACTTCGGGGACTGGATGCACGACGGGCAGCCCGCCTCGCACTCGCACGAGGCGATCGCCTCGCGGGTCGCGTTGAGCCATTCGCGCGCGGTGTGGAAGGCGCGTTCGGCGAAGCCCGCGCCGCCGGGGTGGCCGTCGTACACGAAGACCGTCGGCAGCAGCGTGTCCGGGTGGAGCGGTACGGACACACCGCCGATGTCCCGGCGGTCACAGGTCGCGAACAGGGGCAGCATCCCGATGGACGCGTGCTCGGCGGCGTGCAGGGCGCCGCCCAACTGCTCGGGATTGACCCGGGCGGCGTCGAGTTGGTCCTCGGTGACCGTCCACCAGACGGCACGGGTGCGCAGTGTGCGGGGAGGCAGATCGAGTTTGCTCTCGCCCAGCACCTCGCCGGTGATGAGCCGGCGGCGGAGGAAGGAGACGACCTGGTTGGTGACCTCGACGGAGCCGTAACAGAGGCGTCCACCGCCCCACGGAATCTCCGTGTCGGTTTCGAGGACGGAGATGGCGGTGGTGTCGCGCGCGGTGGTGGAGTACGGCGGGGTGGCCTCCTCGACGAGCGCGACCGAGTCCGCCAGGTCCAGATGCTTCACCAGATAGGTCCGGCCCTGGTGCAGATGGACGGCACCGTCGTGCACGGCGGTGTGGGAGGCCGCTTCGTCGACGGTGCCGAGCAGCCTGCCGGTGCCCGCCTCGACGATCTGGACGGGCCGGCCGCCCTCGCCCCGGATGTCGGCGAGATCGGCCGCCCGCTCGCGACGGGTCCAGTACCAGCCGGTGGTGCGCCGCCGCAGCAGGCCCGCGGTGACGAGCTGCGGCAGCAGTCCGGGCACCGCGGGGCCGAAGAGGGCCAGATCGTCCTCGGTGAGCGGTAGTTCGGCGGCGGCGGCGCACAGATGCGGGGCGAGGACGTACGGGTTGTCCGGGTCGAGGACGGTGGACTCGACGGGCTGCTGGAACAGCGCCTCGGGGTGGTGGACGAGGAACGTGTCCAGCGGGTCGTCCCTGGCGACCAGGATCGCCAGCGCGCCCTGGCCGGCCCGTCCCGCCCGGCCCGCCTGCTGCCACAGGGAGGCGCGGGTGCCCGGATAGCCGGCGATGACGACGGCGTCGAGGCCGGAGACGTCGATGCCCAGCTCCAGGGCGGTGGTGGCGGCGAGGCCGAGCAGCTCGCCGGAGTGCAGGGCGCGCTCCAGCGCGCGGCGCTCCTCGGGGAGATAGCCGCCCCGGTAGGCGGCGACGCGCCGCACGAGGGAGCGGTCCACCTCGGCGAGGCGTTCCTGGGCGATGACCGAGATCAGTTCGGCGCCGCGCCGGGACCGTACGAAGGCGACCGAACGGACGGCCTGGAGGGTCAGGTCGGTGAGGATGTCGGCCGTCTCCGCCGTGGCGGTGCGCCGGACCGGCGCGCCCTTCTCACCGTGGAGTTCGGTGAGAGGGGGCTCCCAGAGGGCGAAGACGACCTCGCCGCGCGGGGAGGCGTCGTCGGCGACCTCGTGGACGGGCAGACCGGTCAGCCGCCCGGCGGCCGACGCGGGCTCGGCGGCGGTGGCCGAGGCGAGGAGGAAGACGGGGTCGGAGCCGTACCGCGCGCAGGTACGCCGCAGCCGGCGCAGGACCTGGGCGACGTGGGAGCCGAAGACACCGCGGTAGGTGTGGCACTCGTCGATGACGACGTAGCGCAGCGAGCGCAGGAAGGAGGCCCAGCGGGGGTGGGCGGGGAGAATCCCGCGGTGCAGCATGTCCGGATTGGTGAGTACGTAGTTGGCGTACTGGCGTACCCATTCGCGCTCTTCGACGGGGGTGTCGCCGTCGTACACGGCCGGGCGCACGCTGTTGCCGAGCGGCGCGGCGAGCGCCTTCACCGCACGGCGCTGGTCGGCGGCGAGCGCCTTCGTCGGGGAGAGGTACAGGGCGGTCGTTCCGCGACCGTTGGGCGCCTCGGAGCCCTCCAGGAGTGTGCTGAGCACCGGCGCCAGGTAGGCGAGGGACTTGCCGGACGCGGTGCCGGTGGCGATCACGACGGATTCGCCGTCCAGGGCGTGCTCCGCGGCGGCGGCCTGGTGGGCCCACGGGTGGTCGACCCCGGCCAGTTGAATGGCGTTGATCACTTCTGGCCGGATGCGGTCGGGCCAGACCGCATGACGACCCGCACGTGGGGGCAGGTGCTCCGTATGGGTGATGCGCGCGGCCCGGCCCGCTCCCGCGGTGAGCCGGTCCAGGACCGTACCGGGGGAGGGGCGGGAGTCCCCGCTCTCGGGCGGCCTGCCAGGACCGTGATTCGTGGCCATCGGCACCGAGTGTGTCACTGGCGTGGCGGACAATGGTCCTAAGGCGTCGTGCATGGCTGCCGGTAAGTGATTGAATGCCATCGCGGCTGGCGATACGCCCCCTGGCTCCGTCGGGAGAGACCCGAGGGGCGACCGCTCGATTGCAAGGTGCTGGAGGATCCGTGGACCTGTCCCTGTCGACTCGCAATGTGTCCGGCCCCGGCGGCGACCGTACGGTCGTCGAGGTCGGTGGCGAGATTGATGTGTATACCGCGCCCAAGCTGCGCGAGCAGTTGGTCGAGTTGGTGAACGACGGCAGTTACCACCTGGTCGTCGACATGGAGGGCGTGGACTTCCTGGACTCGACCGGTCTGGGCGTGCTCGTGGGTGGACTCAAGCGTGTGCGTGCCCATGAGGGCTCGCTGCGCCTGGTCTGCAACCAGGAGCGCATTCTCAAGATCTTCCGGATCACTGGCCTGACCAAGGTGTTCCCCATTCACACCACGGTCGAAGAGGCCGTCGCCGCCACGGACTGAGTCCGGCCGGAGGCTTTCGGAAGGAAGGGCGGGGAGCGCCGGGCGTCATGCCCGGGGCACCCGCGCCCCAGTTTTCGCACGCTCGTACGTCTGAGGGGGATCGCATGGCCACCGTTGAACTCCGCTTCAGCGCCCAGCCCGAGCACGTCAGGACGGCCCGTCTGGTGGCGGCTGCCGTGGCGCGCCGGGCCGGTGTCGACGAAGCAGTGTTGGACGAGGTCAGGCTCGCCGTCGGTGAGGCGTGCAGCCGCGCGGTCGGTCTGCACCGCAGCCACGGCATCACCGCGCCCGTGCGGGTCGTGCTGACCGAGGAGGAGAAGGTCTTCTCCATCGAGGTCGGCGACGGGGTGCCCGCCCCGGGCACCACGGCCGCCGCCGAGAACGTGCCCGTCTCCCGCAGGGCCGTCCTCGCGGGCGATCTCTACGAGACGGACACGGGCGACGGCGAGGACGAGATGGGTCTCGCGGTCATCAGCGGCCTCGTGGACGACGTCGAAGTGACGTCGGACGGGACCGGCGGCGTCATCCGGATGAGCTGGCCGACCGCCTCGGCGGTCGCGCTCCCCTGAATACGCGTAGGTGTACGGCCCGCCGCGGGCGGCCGGCCCGTCCGGGGCGGCCCGCCCCGAGGGCGGACCCGAGAGTGTGATCCAATTTCTTTGAGGCCCTGCTGAGCAGGGCCTTTTCTGTTTCTCCGGGATAATGGATCACCAGTCAATGAGTTCATCCCATTACGCATTTCGGAGTGATTTCCGGGGGCCGATCATTTGCGGCTCCGCAAGTCAAGGTCAATTACACGCGGCGCACTCTGTTTTGATCAGCTTCCGCTCCCTACAATCCGTCCATCTTGAGCGCTGAGCGTCAAGGAGGACGAATGGCGGGCCACATCGATCCACAACTGTCCGAGCACCCCACTTCTCTCGCTGCCGCGATACTCACGGACGACAACAGACTGATCGTGATCGTCGTCGCGGTCATCGCGCTGGCGGCGCTGCTCGTCGCCCAGCGACTGGTCCGTCAGGTACTGGCGGCCGACGAGGGCACCGACTCCATGAAGGAGATCGCGGCCGCTGTACAGGAAGGCGCGAATGCCTATCTGGCAAGGCAGTTGCGCACCCTCGGTATTTTCGCCGTCGTGGTGTTCTTCCTGCTGTTGTTGCTTCCGGCCGACGGCTGGTCGGAACGCGCGGGACGTTCACTGTTCTTCCTGGTGGGTGCGCTTTTCTCGGCGGCCACCGGATACTTCGGCATGCGTCTTGCCGTACGCAGCAATGTGCGCGTCGCCGCTGCCGCGCGAGAGGCGACCCCGGCGGAGGGCGAACCGGAAAAGGATCTGACAGCTGTCGCGCACAAGGCAATGAAGATCGCTTTCCGTACCGGTGGCGTGGTCGGAATGTTCACGGTGGGCCTCGGCCTGCTGGGCGCCTCCTGCGTGGTCCTCGTGTACGCCGAGGACGCCCCCAAGGTCCTGGAGGGCTTCGGCCTCGGTGCCGCGCTGATCGCCATGTTCATGCGTGTCGGCGGCGGCATCTTCACCAAGGCCGCGGACGTCGGCGCCGACCTCGTCGGCAAGGTCGAGCAGGGCATCCCCGAGGACGACCCGCGCAACGCGGCGACCATCGCCGACAACGTGGGTGACAACGTCGGCGACTGCGCCGGCATGGCGGCCGACCTCTTCGAGTCGTACGCCGTGACGCTCGTCGCCGCGCTCATCCTCGGCACGGCCGCGTTCGGCAACTTCGGGCTCGGCTTCCCGCTGATCGTCCCCGCGATCGGTGTCGTCACGGCGATGATCGGCATCTTCGCCGTCGCGCCGCGCGCCTCCGACCGCAGCGGTATGACCGCGATCAACCGCGGCTTCTTCATCTCCGCGGTGATCTCCCTGGTCCTGGTGGCCGTGGCGGCGTACACGTATCTGCCGTCCACGTACGCGGAGTTGGACGGCGTGACCGCCGAGGAGATCACCTCGCACCCCGGTGACCCGAGGACGTTCGCGCTGGTCGCCGTCGCCATCGGCATCGTGCTCGCCGCGCTCATCCAGCAGCTCACGGGCTACTTCACCGAGACCAACCGGCGCCCGGTCCGCGACATCGGCAAATCGGCGCTCACCGGGCCGGCCACCGTCGTCCTGGCCGGTATGGCCATCGGCCTGGAGTCCGCCGTCTACACGGCGCTGCTGATCGGTCTCGGCGTCTACGGCGCGTTCCTGCTCGGCGGCACCTCGATAATGCTCGCGCTCTTCGCGGTGGCGCTGGCCGGCACCGGACTGCTCACCACCGTCGGTGTCATCGTCGCCATGGACACCTTCGGTCCCGTCTCCGACAACGCCCAGGGCATCGCCGAGATGTCCGGGGACGTCGAGGGCGCGGGCGCGCAGGTGCTCACCGACCTCGACGCCGTGGGCAACACCACGAAGGCAATCACCAAGGGCATCGCCATCGCCACCGCCGTACTGGCGGCGGCGGCGCTCTTCGGCTCGTACCGGGACGCGATCTCCACCGCCGTCTCGGACGTGGGCGCTAAGGCCGGCGAGATGGGCCTGAGCCTCGACATCTCCCAGCCCAACAACCTCGTCGGGCTGATCCTCGGCGCCGCGGTCGTGTTCCTCTTCTCGGGGCTCGCGATCAACGCCGTGTCGCGGTCGGCCGGTTCGGTGGTCTACGAGGTGCGGCGGCAGTTCCGTGAGCACCCCGGGATCATGGACTACACGGAGAAGCCCGAGTACGGACGAGTCGTCGACATCTGTACGAAGGACGCGCTGCGCGAGCTGGCCACGCCGGGTCTGCTCGCCGTACTCACCCCGATCGCGGTCGGCTTCTCCCTCGGTGTCGGCGCGCTCGGCTCGTTCCTGGCCGGCGCGATCGGCACGGGCACGCTGATGGCGGTCTTCCTCGCCAACTCCGGCGGGGCCTGGGACAACGCCAAGAAGCTCGTCGAGGACGGTCATCACGGCGGCAAGGGCAGTGACGCCCATGCCGCGACCGTCATCGGCGACACCGTCGGCGACCCGTTCAAGGACACGGCCGGACCGGCGATCAACCCTCTGTTGAAGGTCATGAACCTGGTGGCGCTGCTCATCGCTCCGGCGGTGGTGCAGTTCAGCTACGGCGACGACTCCAACGCGGGGGTGCGCGCGGTGGTGGCCGTGCTGGCGATCGCCGTGATCGTCGGGGCGGTGTACGTCTCCAAGCGGCGCTCGGTGACCGTCGACGACGGCGGGGGCGACGACGGAGGCGGATCCGGGGACGGGACGAGCAAGTCGCCGGATCCGGCGGTGGTCTCGTAGGCGTCCTGTAGTCGCGCTGCGGCGGACCGTGTCCGCCCGGTGCGGCGGCTGGGGCAAACGGCGGGCGGGCGGCGCGCGTTGGCGCGTCGCCCGCCCGTTCTCCGTGCCGTGGGCGGCGGCGGAGTGAGGGTTCTCTCCCTCGGTGTAAATGCTGGCATAGGCGCATAGGCCGGACACTCGGCGTGCGGTAGTCGCCCACTTGGCGTGTATGTTCCGGGGCCGAGAGCCTTGGAAGGGACCCAATCCGGTGAACAAGAAGCTCGCAGCCGCACTGTCCGGCGGCTCGGTACTGCTCATGGCGCTGTCGGGGTGCAGCGACGACAGCGACAGCAAGGTGAACGACTGGGCCAAGAAGGTCTGCGACCAGGTCCAGCCGCAGCTGACGAAGATCGCGAACGCCAACACCTCGATCCAGCAGGCGACCTCGGACAGCAGCAAGCCCGCCGACGTCCAGAAGACCGACGCGGCGGCCTTCCAGTCCATCTCGGACGCCTACAAGGCGCTGGGCGCCGCCGTGGACGGAGCGGGTGCTCCGCCCGTCGACGACGGCGAGAAGACCCAGAAGGAGGCCGTCAGCGAGCTCAACGCCACGTCCAAGGCGTACGCGGGGCTCAAGAGCGACGTGGACGACCTCGACACCAAGGACCAGGCGAAGTTCGCGGACGGTCTCAAGGGCGTCGCCGACGACCTCGACAAGCTCAGCGCCAGCGGTGACGAGGCCCTGCAGAAGCTCCAGTCCGGTGATGTCGGCGCGGCGATGGCGAAGCAGCCCGGCTGCCAGCGGCCGAAGACGTCGGCGCCCGCCGAGTCCGGATCGGGCGGCTCCGCGGCGGACCCGTCCGCCGACACGTCCTCCTGAAGAGGGCTCTCGAAGGGGGCCCGTCGAAGTGGCCTCCTGACGTGTGCCCTCCCGACCTGACGCGACCTCTGTTCCGCCGGTTCGTCAGAAGAACGCCCCGCCGTACGTAGGCCCTGTCGTACGTATCGCACCACCGCTCTCGGACGCGAACCCCGCGGCCCGGCACCCCGCCCGGGGAGCCGGGCCGCGGGCGTTTGTCGGTGGCAGCGGCCACAATGGACGGGTGAGTACGACCAGCCTTCCCGCGCCCGACCACTCGCCCCGACTGCGTGACGCCCTGCTCGCCGGAGACTTCACCGTCGACGGCCTGCTGGACCTGCTCGGCGCGCCCGCCTACGCCGCGCTGGCCCGCAGCGAGACCGTGCCCGCCCTGCGGGCCACCCGGGGCGACACCCGGCTCGAGACGCTCGTCAGACTCTTCCTGCTCCAGCGGCCGGTTCCCGCCGAGCGGGCCCGTGCCGTACTCCCCCTGGGGGAGTGCCTGGCCGACGGCTGGGTCGTGGAGGACGACGATCCGGACGGCGCGTACGTCAGCGCGACCGTGGACGTACGGCCGTACGGCGGCCCGGACGGGGAGGACTGGTTCATCGTCTCCGACCTCGGCTGCGCCGTCGGCGGCGCCTCCGGGGCGAGCGGCCACGGTGAGGGCGTGGTGCTCGGCGTCGGCGGGGCGTCCACGACGCTCGCCGGGCTCACGGTCCGTACGCCGGTCGCCAAGGCCCTCGACGTCGGCACGGGATCCGGTATCCAGGCGCTGCACGCGGCGCGGCACGCCACCAGGGTGACGGCCACCGACCTGAACCCGCGTGCGCTGGAGTGCGCCCGGCTGACGCTCGCCCTGTCCGGGGAGCCGGCGGCCGACCTGCGTGCGGGTTCGCTCTTCGAGCCGGTCGACGGCGAGACGTACGACCTGATCGTGTCGAACCCGCCGTTCGTGATCTCTCCCGGCGCCCGGCTCACCTACCGCGACGGCGGCATGGGAGGCGACGACCTCTGCCGCACCCTCGTCCGGGAGACGGGCGAGCGCCTCGCCGACGGCGGGTACGCGCACTTCCTCGCCAACTGGCAGCACGTGGACGGCGAGGAGTGGCAGGACCGGCTGCGGTCCTGGGTGCCGCGCGGCTGCGACGCCTGGATCGTGCAGCGCGAGGTGCAGGACGTGACGCGGTACGCGGAGCTGTGGCTGCGCGACAGCGGCGACCACGAGGCGGACCCGGAGACGTACGCCGCGCGGTACGACGCGTGGCTGGACGAGTTCGAGGCACGCAGGACCAGGGCCGTCGGCTTCGGCTGGATCACTCTCAGGAAGTCGGGCTCCGAGCGGCCCTCGGTCCTCGTGGAGGAGTGGCCGCACCCTGTCGAGCAGCCGCTCGGCGAGACCGTACGGGCCCACTTCGAGCGCCAGGACTATCTGCGTGACCACGACGACGCCGCCCTGCTGACCGCTCGTTTCGCGCTCGCCCCCGAGGTCGTCCAGGAACAGGTGGGACTGCCCGGCGCGGAGGATCCCGAGCATGTGGTGCTCCGTCAGAACCGTGGCATGCGGCGGGCGACGAAGGTCGACACGGTCGCCGCGGGCTTCGCCGGGGTCTGCGACGGCTCGCTGAGCGCCGGACGGATCCTGGACGCGATCGCCCAGCTCATGGGGGAGGACCCGGTGCTGCTGCGCGACCGGACGCCCCAGGCGATCCGGCTGCTGGTGGAGGAGGGCTTCCTGGTGCCGGTGGAGGGTCCCTGACGGCAGCGCCGCACGGTCCCTGACGGCGCGCAGGCCGGTGCGCCGCCGGATCCCCGGACCGTCCGGTAGGCCGCCGGCCCGCGGGGCCCGGCCCCGGGGTGTGTGCCTCTGGCGTAGTTCGACTCGCCCAGCCGACGGAGACCGTACGGGCGCAGCTGACGGGTGCCGGGGCGGGAGTCGCGGGGCGCGCGCGGGGTGGCGCCTCCCTGCCGGATTCGGTGGACGCGGCGAGACCCGGCACCCGGTGCGCGGCGGACGCGGGCGCCCGGCTCCCGGCTCCCGGTGGACGCCGCGCGAGTGAACCCCCCGCGCCGTTCACGCGGAATTCGCGCCAATGACGCACCGAGGTGCCAGCCTCTGCCTCCGGAGCCTCTCGGCAACGGGAATCGAACGGGGTACAGGCATGGAGAGCGGGCCGGCGATCTTCGCGGGAGCGGCGTTCGCGCTGTTCGGGGCGGCACTGCTGGTGTGGACAGGAGCGCGCGTACTGCACCGCGCCCCCGTGGCGCACGGTGTGAGCCCCACGACATCCATCACGCTGGCGGCCTTGGCGGGCGTGTCGTTCCTGGCCCTCGGCGTCTGGTGCTTCGGCCGGATCTGACCCTCGGCCCCTCCGGCACGGCCGGCGCCCCCGCGCGCCCGGCGCGCCCGGCCGGTCCCACGCCGCCCGATCCCGCCGGGATCCCGCCCGGGGTACGCCCCGCGCCGACCCCCGGGACCTGCGGTGGAGCCGCTCCCGCGGCCCCGTGGCCGACCTCCTCCGTACGGCGCCCGGCCGCCCTCCCGCGCGGCGGGCCACCGGGTCCGGGCGGCGGAAACGTCCTGACTCGGGTTACCGTTCGAGTGGCCGTTGCGGTCTTTCGCCGTTTGACACGGGGGCGGGTTGTACCGTCACACTCCGCAGCGAAGCAGCGTCATAGCGGGGCATGTCCTGCCCCGCGGTGTCGTACTGCCGTACCGCGGTAAGGCTGTACGGGCCATCGAGTGCCGACCGGAGAGAAGAGCGAAGTTGTCCCCGACCAGCGAGACCGGACACGCCGGCCGCCGACTCGTCATCGTCGAGTCGCCTGCCAAGGCGAAGACGATCAAGGGCTATCTCGGCCCGGGATATGTCGTCGAGGCGAGCGTCGGGCACATCCGCGACCTCCCGAGCGGCGCCGCCGAGGTGCCCGAGAAGTACACCGGCGAGGTGCGCCGGCTCGGTGTGGACGTCGAACACGACTTCCAGCCGATCTACGTCGTCAACGCCGACAAGAAGGCCCAGGTCAGGAAGCTCAAGGAGCTGCTGGCCGAGTCCGACGAACTCTTCCTCGCCACCGATGAGGACCGCGAGGGCGAAGCCATCGCGTGGCATCTCCAGGAAGTGCTCAAGCCCAAGGTCCCGGTCCACCGGATGGTCTTCCACGAGATCACCAAGGAAGCGATCAGGGCCGCCGTCGCCAATCCCCGCCAGCTCAACAAGCTGATGGTGGACGCGCAGGAGACCCGCCGGATCCTCGACCGGCTGTACGGCTACGAGGTCTCGCCCGTCCTCTGGAAGAAGGTCATGCGCGGCCTGTCCGCCGGCCGCGTCCAGTCCGTCGCCACCCGCCTCGTCGTCGAGCGCGAACGCGAGCGCATCGCCTTCCGCTCCGCCGAGTACTGGGACCTCACGGGCACCTTCGGCACCGGCCGTACCGGCGACGCCTCCGACCCCTCCGCGCTGAACGCCCGGCTGTCGGCCGTCGACGGGCGCAGAATCGCCCAGGGCCGCGATTTCGGCCCGGACGGCCGGCTCAAGTCCGACCAGGTGCTGCATCTGGACGAGGCCAACGCGCACGCGCTGGCCGCCGCCCTCCAGAACGCGTCGTTCGCGGTCCGCTCGGTCGAGTCCAAGCCCTACCGCCGCTCCCCGTACGCCCCCTTCCGTACGACGACGCTCCAGCAGGAGGCCTCGCGCAAGCTGGGCTTCGGGGCCAAGTCGACGATGCAGGTCGCGCAGAAGCTGTACGAGAACGGCTTCATCACCTACATGCGTACGGACTCCACGACCCTGTCCGGCACGGCCGTCTCGGCGGCGCGGGCGCAGGTCACCCAGCTGTACGGGGCGAGCTATCTGCCCGACAAGCCGCGTACGTACGCCGGCAAGGTCAAGAACGCGCAGGAGGCGCACGAGGCGATCCGTCCCTCGGGCGACCGCTTCCGCACGCCCGCCGAGACCGGCCTGACCGGCGACCAGTTCCGGCTCTACGAGCTGATCTGGAAGCGGACCGTCGCTTCCCAGATGAAGGACGCGGTCGGCAACAGCGTCACCGTCAAGATCGCCGGCACGTCCAGCGACGGCCGGGACGCCGAGTTCTCCGCGTCCGGCAAGACGATCACCTTCCACGGCTTCATGAAGGCCTATGTAGAAGGCGCCGACGACCCCAACGCGGAACTCGACGACCGCGAGCGACGGCTGCCGCAGGTCGCCGAGGGCGACGCGCTCACCGCCGAAGAGATCACCGTCGACGGCCACGCCACCAAGCCCCCGGCCCGCTACACCGAAGCGTCGCTGGTCAAGGAGTTGGAAGAGCGCGAGATCGGCCGTCCCTCGACGTACGCGTCGATCATCGGCACGATCCTCGACCGCGGCTACGTCTTCAAGAAGGGCACGGCGCTCGTCCCGTCGTTCCTCTCCTTCGCCGTGGTGAACCTGCTGGAGACGCACTTCGGCCGGCTCGTGGACTACGACTTCACCGCGCGGATGGAGGACGACCTCGACCGCATCGCGCGCGGCGAGGCCCAGTCCGTGCCGTGGCTCAAGCGGTTCTACTTCGGCGCCGGTGACGGCCCCGAGGGCGTGACGGACACCGCGACCGCCGCTGCCGCCGCGGGCAACGGCGACGGCGACCACCTCGGCGGGCTCAAGGAGCTCGTCACGGACCTCGGCGCCATCGACGCCCGCGAGATCTCGTCCTTCCCGATCGGCGACGGCATCATGTTGCGCGTCGGCCGCTACGGCCCCTACGTCGAGCGCGGCGAGAAGGACGCGGAGGGCCACCAGCGGGCCGACGTGCCCGAGGACATGGCGCCCGACGAGCTGACGGTCGAGTACGCGGAGGAGCTGCTGGCCAAGCCCAGCGGCGACTTCGAACTCGGCGTGGACCCGCAGAGCGGGCACCAGATCGTCGCGAGGGACGGCCGCTACGGTCCGTACGTGACCGAGGTCCTGCCCGACGGCACCCCGAAGACCGGGAAGAACGCCGTCAAGCCGCGGACCGCCTCGCTGTTCAAGTCGATGTCGCTGGACACCGTGACGCTGGCGGACGCGCTGAAGCTGATGTCGCTGCCGCGCGTCGTCGGTACGGACGCCGAAGGCGTCGAGATCACCGCGCAGAACGGCCGCTACGGCCCGTATCTGAAGAAGGGCACCGACTCGCGGTCGCTGACCGCCGAGGAGCAGCTCTTCGACATCACGCTGGACGAGGCGCTGGCGATCTACGCCCAGCCCAAGCAGCGCGGCCGGGCCGCGGCGAAGCCTCCTTTGAAGGAGCTCGGGACGGACCCGGTGAGCGGGAGCCCGGTGGTCGTGAAGGACGGCCGCTTCGGGGCGTACGTCACGGACGGCGAGACGAACGCGACCCTGCGGACCGGCGACAGCGTCGAGGAGATCACGCCGGAGCGCGGTTACGAACTGCTCGCCGAGAAGCGCGCCAAGGGACCCGCCAAGAAGAAGACGGCGAAGAAGGCCCCGGCGAAGAAGACCACCGCCAAGAAGGCGCCTGCCAAGAAGACGGCGGCGGCGAAGAAGACCGCGGCCAAGAAGACGACGACGGCCGCCAAGAAGACCGCCGCGAAGACCGCCACGAAGAAGTCGAGCGCGTCGTCCGGTACGAAGACGGACGAGTAGGGCAAGACGGGCGGACGAACAGCGCAAGGAAGCGCCGTACGGCCTCCGTACGGAAGCCCGCGCACCACATGAGCGCCGCACAGGAACTCCCCGGAGACCTGTGCGGCGGTCGTATGTTCGGGCGGGCCTCCGAGGACGCGCGGGCTCCGGATAGGCTGGGCGGATGACGCGAGCCGAGCAGCCAACGGTCGTGAGCCCCACCTCCGACTCCGACGCACTTGCCGCAGACTCACGAGAGCGTGCCGTACGAGCCTTGTTGCGCTTCCCCCCGCTTCGGCGGCTGTGGGGCGCACAGCTCGTGGGCGGCATCGGCGATGTACTCGCCCTGCTCGTGCTTCTGCTGCTGTCGTTGCAGGCGGCGGTCGCCGAGGGCTCGTTCGGGACGGGATACCGAGGGGTGGCCTTCGCGGTCGCCGCGGTGTTCGGTGCCCGGATCCTTGCCACCGTGCTCTTCGGAGCCGTACTCCTCGGACCGCTCGCCGCCCTCACCGCACCCGGGACCGGGACGCGGCCGAAGACGGCGGGGAGCGCCGGGAGCGGCGGGCAGACCCCGGAGACGAAGGCCGGTGCGACGGCCGACACCGCGCCCGGAGCCAAGGGCGGTCCGCTGGACCGCCGCTGGACGATGATCGGCGCCGACGGTGTACGCCTCGTGCTGCTCATCATCGCGCCCCTGTGGCTCGACTGGACCCCCGACAACGCACTGCCCATCCTCCTCAGTACGGTCTTCGTCGTCGGCGTCGCCGAGCGCTTCTGGACCGTGGCCAAGGAGAGCGCGGCGCCCGCCCTGCTGCCGGCCCCGCCGCCGGAAGGCGCCGCCGTACGCCCCCTGCCCGACCACCTCGACGCGCTGCGCCGGCTCTCGCTGCGCACCGGCTTCGTCGCGATCCCCCTGGCCGCCGCGGTCCTGCTCGTCGTCACGCTGATCGGCAACCTGCTGGGCACGGGCATCGAGTGGTTCTCGCTGCACCAGGCGGCCCTGGGCTCGTACGTCGCGGCCGGACTGTTCGCCGCCTCCGTGTCGACCCTCTTCATGCTGGAGCTGCCCGGCGGCCCCACCCCGCGCCCGCGCTCGCCGCTCGAAGGGCTGCGCCGCCCGACGACCGGCACCGGTCCCGACAAGGGCCGCACCGGCGCGGTGCCGGTGCTCGTCGCCGCCTGCGCGGCCGTCGCCGGGGCCATCGCGTCCGCCGTCGCCGTCTCCGTACTTCACGCCAAGGACCTGGGCGGCGGACCGGTCGGCTTCGCCCTCCTGGTGCTCGCTCTGACGGGCGGCACGGGCATCGGCATCCGCGGCGCCGCGAAGGTGCTGCCCGGACTGTCCCGCCGCCGGCTGCTCGCGCTGGCGATCGCCGTCACCGGTGTCGCGCTGCTGGCCATGGGACTCGTACCGGACACCGCGACCGTACTGTTCGTCGCGCTGCTCGCCGGTGTGTCCGCAGGTGTCGCGGCGAACACCGGCCACGGGCTGATCGACCAGGAGACCGAGGAGTACCGGCGCGGCCGGCAGACCGACCATCTCCAGGCCGTCGTTCGCGTCTTCGTGGCGCTGGGCGCCGTGGCGGCGCCCGTCCTGGCCGCCGCGATCGGACCGCACCGGCTGGCCTCCGGGGACTTCGTCTTCGCGCACGGCGGCGCGGCCTTCACCCTGATGCTCGTCGGCGCGCTGCTCCTGCCGGTGGCGGCCGTCGTACTCGCCAAGACCGACGACCGGTCGGGCGTACCGCTGCGGCGTGATCTGCGTGACGCACTGCGCGGCGGCGCCGACCCGGTGCAGACCCAGGCGGCGAACGGTTTCTTCCTCGCCGTCGAGGGCGGTGACGGCGCCGGTAAGTCGACCCAGGTCGAGGCGCTGGCGGAGTGGATCCGCGCCAAGGGCCACGAGGTCGTCGTGACCCGCGAGCCCGGCGCGACGCCCGTGGGCAAGCGGCTGCGCTCGATCCTCCTCGACGTGTCGAGCGCCGGTCTGTCCCACCGCGCGGAGGCGCTGCTGTACGCCGCCGACCGCGCGGAGCACGTCGACACGGTCGTACGTCCCGCCTTGGAGCGCGGCGCGATCGTCATCTCGGACCGCTACATCGACTCCTCCGTGGCCTACCAGGGCGCCGGGCGTGATCTGGCGCCGACCGAGATCGCCCGGATCTCGCGCTGGGCCACGGACGGTCTCGTACCGCACCTGACGGTGCTGCTCGACGTCTCGCCCGAGGCGGCGCGCGAGCGCTTCACGGAGGCGCCGGACCGGCTGGAGTCCGAGCCCGTCGAATTCCACCAGCGGGTACGGGACGGCTTCCTCACGCTCGCCGCCTCAGACCCCGGCCGTTACCTGGTCGTGGACGCGGCGCAGGAGCCCGAGGCCGTCACCACCGTCGTACGGCACCGGCTCGACCAGATGCTGCCGCTCTCCGCCGCCGAGGTGAAGGCCCAGGAGGAGGCGCGGAAGGCCGCCGCCGAGGAGGCGCGGCGCCGGGCCGAGGAAGAGGCCGCGCGTAAGGCCGAGGAGGAGCGACTGGAGCGCGAGCGGCAGGCGCAGCTCGCCAAGCTCCGGGCCGAGGAGGAGGAGCGCAAGCGCCGCGAGCTGGAGGAGGCGCGGCAGCGCGAGGCCGACCGGCAGGCGATGGAGGCGAGGGAGCGGGCCGAGGAGGCGCGCAGGCTCGCCGAGGAGGAGCGCGTACGGCGCGAGGCCGAGGACGCGACGCGGCGCGCGGAGCAGGAGCGGCTGCGTCGGCTCGCCGAGGAGGAGAGCCGGCTCAGGGCCGAGGCGGAGGAGCGGCGGCGCGAGAAGCAGCGCCGGGCCGAGGAGTCACTGCTGCGCGCCGAGGAGGCGCGGCGGCTGGCGGAGGCCGCCGAGGCGGCCGCGAAGGCCGAACGTGCCGAGTCGGCCAGCGAGTTGACCGTGCCGACACCGGTCGTGCAGCCGCCGGCGGGTGCCGGCGGGGAGAAGCGGGTGGTCGCCCCGGACGACGCGACGCAGGAGGTGCCGGCGCCGAAGGGCGGCGAACCGGCGGTTGGTGACAACGACGAGACGCGGGTGATCCCGAAGGTGCCGGACCCGGCGGACGGGGCGGGAGCTCCGAAGCCGGAGTCGGATTCGCGGCCGGGTTCGGGCTCCGGGTCGGACCGGGCGGTCGACGAGACCGCCGTGCTGCCTCCGGTGCGGGACGTTCCCGACGTACGCGAGGGGTCCGGGGCGCGGCCCGGGGACCGCGCGGCGGACGAGACCGCCGTACTGCCGCCCGTACGGGACGCGGATCCGGCCGACCGGGTGCCGCCCGGCTACTTCCGCGAGGGCGAGCGGGGATCGGGGGCCGCGCCGTCGGCGCCGTCCGCGCCGGCCACCTCGGCGGGGGACGACCGGACGCGCGAGCTGCCGCAGGTCGACCCGGAGCCGCCGGCACGGAGGCGTTCGGACTGGGCGGAGGAGACTCCGCTGGACGACCTTCCGACGCTCGCGGACGAACTGCTCGGTCCGCACGACGATGACGACGACAACGGCGGGGCGCGCGGCGGTCGCGGTCGCCGTCGCTGAGAGACTCGGCCCCGGCCGACGGCCGGGGCCCGAATGTCGGCCTCCGCCCAGGTGGGGCGGGATTGTCAGACCCTGCCCCCACAATGGATCCCGGAAGTCGGCGGCCGGTCCCGATACCGGTCCGGACGCCGAAGCACGTAACTCGGAGGCGGTGACGGCGCATGGCCGTATGGGACGACCTGGTCGGGCAGGACCGCATCGCCGACACGCTCACCGCCGCGGCCCGTGACGCGGACGCCCGCGTCACGGCCGAGTCCTCGGGCACCGCGCCGCCCGAGGCGACCAAGATGACGCACGCGTGGCTGTTCACCGGCCCGCCGGGCTCCGGCCGTTCCACCGCTGCCAGGGCCTTCGCCGCGGCCCTCCAGTGCACCAGCCCGGACCGCGCGATGGGCGGCGCACCGGGCTGCGGGTTCTGCGACGGCTGCCACACGAGCCTGATCGGTACGCACGCGGACGTCGAGGTGGTCCGCACCGACCTGCTCTCCATCGGCGTCAAGGACACGAGGGAGCTGGTCCGCCGGGCCCAGCTCTCCCCGGCGGTCGGTCGGTGGCAGGTCATCGTCCTCGAAGACGCCGACCGTCTCACCGAGGGCGCGGGCAACGTCCTGCTGAAGGCCGTCGAGGAGCCCGCGCCCCGTACGGTCTGGCTGCTCTGCGCGCCTTCCCTGGAAGACGTCCTGCCCACGATCCGCTCCCGCTGCCGCCATCTCACCCTCCGTACGCCTCCGGTGGACGCCGTCGCTGACGTCCTCATGAGGCGCGACGGCATCGAGCCGGAAGCCGCCGCGGCGGCCGCGCGCGCCACCCAGGGGCACATCGGCCGCGCCCGCCGCCTCGCCACGGACGAGCGGGCCCGTGCCCGCCGGGCCACCGTCCTCAAGGTCCCGCTGCGCGTCGAGGACATCGGCGGCTGCCTCCGGGCCGCGCAGGAGCTGATCGACGCGGCGGGGGAGGACTCCAAGGAGGTCGCCGAGGGCGTCGACGCCAAGGAGACCGAGGACATGAAGGCCGCCCTCGGCGCGGCGCCGGGCGGCCGGATGCCGCGCGGTACGGCGGGTGTGATGAAGGAGCTGGCGGACCGGCAGAAGCGCCGCTCCACACGTACGCAGCGGGACAGCCTCGATCTGGCGCTCACCGATCTGACGGGCTTCTACCGTGACGTGCTGGCGATCCAGTTCGGCTCGCGCACCGGAATCGCCAACGAGGACGTACGGGACGCGCTCGACCGGATCGCGAGAGCGTCGACACCGGAGGCCACCCTGCGCCGGATAGAGGCCATCGTGGCCTGCCGTCAGGCGCTCGACCGCAATGTGGCGCCGCTGCTGGCGGTCGAGGCGATGACGGTGTCGCTGCGGGCCGGGTGAGCGCCGGGTGAGGGCCGTCACCCGTACGGGCGCGGCAAGGAGACACCCGCCGTGTGACGGTTAGGCTCCTCGAATGGACCTCAGGCGTCTCCTCCGTCTCTCCGCCACCGGGCTCGCCGCGGCCGGTCTGCTCGTCTCCGGCTGCACCTCCGGCGACTCCTCGTCGGGCGGGACGTCGCCGGAGTCCGGGGCACCGGCAGCGCTGAAGAAGTACTACGGGCAGAAGCTCGACTGGCGGGGGTGCGGCGTGCCCGACTTCCAGTGCGCCACGATGAAGGCGCCGCTCGACTACGACAAGCCGGACGGCACCGAGATCAAGCTCGCCGTCGCCCGCAAGAAGGCCACCGGCCCCGGCAAGCGCCTGGGCTCCCTCCAGGTCAACCCGGGCGGCCCCGGCGGCTCGGCCGTCGACTACCTCCAGGGGTACGCGGGCATCGGCTACCCGGCCCCGGTCCGCGCCCGGTACGACATGGTCGCGGTCGACCCGCGCGGAGTCTCCCGCAGCGCACCCGTCGAATGCCTCACCGGCAAGGAGATGGACGCCTACACCCAGGTCGACCAGACACCCGACGACACGGCCGAGCGCAACCTCCTGGCGGCCTCCTACAAGAAGCTCGCCCAGGGCTGCGCGAAGCGCTCCGCCGAGATCCTCCCGCACGTCTCCACCATCGAGGCCGCCCGCGACATGGACATCCTCCGGGCGGTCCTGGGCGACAAGAAGCTGTCGTACGTCGGGGCGTCGTACGGCACCTTCCTCGGCGCCACGTACGCCGAACTCTTCCCCAAGCGGGTCGGCCGCCTCGTCCTCGACGGGGCGATGGACCCCTCCCTGCCGGCCGAGGAGATGAACCGCGACCAGACGGCCGGCTTCGAGACCGCCTTCTCGGCGTTCGCGGCGGACTGCGTCAAGCAGCCGGACTGCCCGCTGGGCACCGAGTCGGCGGCCGACGCGGCCCAGCGCATGAAGTCCTTCTTCACCAGGCTCGACACCCGGCCGGTCCCGACCGGTGAACCGCGCCGACTCGGCGAGTCCCTGGCCACCACGGGTGTGATCAACGCCATGTACGACGAGTCCGGCTGGCCCGGCCTCCGTGACTCCCTCACCAGCGCGATGGACGGCGACGGCTCCGGGCTCCTCGCCCTGGCCGACAGCTACTACGAACGCGAGGGCGACGGCTCGTTCAGCAACCTCATGTACGCCAACGCGGCCGTGAACTGCCTGGACCTCCCGGCCGCCTTCACCGCACCCGCCGACGTCGACAAGGCGATCCCCTCCTTCCAGCAGGCGTCCCCGGTCTTCGGTACGGCTCTGGCCTGGGCCGGCCTGAACTGCGCCTACTGGCCGACCGAGCCGACCGGCACCCCCCACCGCATCGCGGCGAAGGGCGCACCCCCGATCCTCGTGGTCGGCACGACCCGCGACCCGGCGACCCCGTACAAGTGGGCCCAGTCCCTCGCCGGCCAGCTCTCATCCGGCGTCCTGCTGACGTACGACGGCGACGGCCACACGGCGTACGGCCGGGGCAGCGACTGCGTGGACACGGCGATCAACACCTACCTGATCGAAGGCACCCCACCCAAGAACGGCAAGAAGTGCTGACCATCCCCTCCCCCGACCCACGGGCTGGTGCGGGGCACCCAAAAGAACCCTGTAGACTTGGCGCCGCTGCTGATGCGAACCTGACCGTGCGCGGACAGACAACTCCGCAGCTTGCCGCCTTAGCTCAGTTGGCCAGAGCAACGCACTCGTAATGCGTAGGTCTCGGGTTCGAATCCCGAAGGCGGCTCTGAGGAACCCCAGGACTCACTCGCCGTGACCTGGGGTTTTTCGCGTATTCGAGGCCGTTTAGGGCTCGTTGGGGCACCTGGCTGGGAGGCCGTGGGGGGCTTGCGTGAGCGATGCGTGAGCGGAGCGGCGGGTGAGCTACTTCTGGGGCTTCTTCCGCTTGCCCTTCTTCTTCGCCTTGGCCCTGGCCTTTGCCTTCTTGGCGGCCTTGCGGACCTTCTCCTCCTCGGTCTTGCGCTGGAGGGGGACCAGCTTGGCGGTGGCCTCGGCGGCGTTCTTGCCGACGTGGGGCAGAACGCTCTGGTAGATGTCGCGCGTGATGCGGGTGTCGCTGTGCCCGAGCGTGTCGGACACGATCTTGATGTCGATGCCGGCGGCGAGCATGAGGGTGGCGGCGCCGTGGCGGAGGTCGTGCAGCCGGATCGGCGGAAGGCCGGAGGCTGCGACGAGTCGTTCGAAGAGGTCGGTGACCTTGCCGGGGTGAAGCCAGGAGCCGTCTTCCTGGGTGAAGAGGAGGCCGGTCTCGACCCAGGCTGTTCCCCATTCCGCGCGGTCGGCCTTCTGCTGCTTGCGGTGGCGTTCCAGGACGGCGGCGGTGTCGTCGTCCAGGGCTACGACGCGGAAGCCGCTGTCGGTCTTCGGTTCGGACGCCTCGACGTCCCAGCCGTCCTGGGTGAGTTGACCCGAGACGGTGAGGGTGTGCCGGTCGAGGTTGGTCTCCGACCAGGGCTGTCCGCACGCCTCGCCGCGTCGGAGGCCGCGGAAGGCGATCAGATGCCACATGGCGTAGAGGCGGTCCTCGGCGACGAAGTCGAGGAAGGCGCCGGTCTGTTCGGGTGTCCAGACCATGACGGGGGAGGGTTTCTCGCCGGTCTGCTGCCACCGGGCGACCCGTTCGTCCGTCCAGACCAGGGCCTTCGGCTTGCGGACGGGGTCGATCTCCACATGGGCGGCGGGGTTGAACGTGATGATCTGCTGGCCGATCGCGTCGTTGAGGGCGGCGCGGAGCGTGGCCTTGATGTGCTGGCGTGTGGAGGGCCCGGTGATGCGGCGGAAGCCTGGCATCGCGTCGATCGCCGTCTTCATGGCCTTGCGGCGGGCTCGGTTCTCCGCGCCCTTCCATGGCACGGTCGCCAGTTCCTCGACCGCCGCCCGCCGTTGGGCGTTCTGCTCCAGGATGTCGGCGTTGGCGTCGGTGATGGCGGTGAACATCTCGCTGAGGTGGCTCACGCGGAGCCGGTCGAGCCGCCGGGTCCCGATGTGGGGCTTGAGGTGGACGCGGACGTCGGTCTCGTAGCGGCTGATGCCGGATTTCCGGATGCGCTTGCCGGCGAGCCACCGGTCCAGCCACTCGGCCACGGTGAGGCTGCCGACGAGGTCCTGGCCGGCGTTCAGGCGCCGCCGTGTCTCCTCCACCTCGGGGAGGGGCAGCTTGTCGCGGCTGACGTCGGACAGCATCTCCGCGATGAGGTGGATGCCCTCTGGGTCGTCTGTGTCGGCGAGGCCGAGGAGCGCGCGGACGTGGTCGAGGTCGGCTTGCGCGGCTTTGAGGGTGTCGTAGCCGGCGCGGTTGAATGAGCGGCGGGTGCCGTCTTCGCGGGGTGGGAGTTCCTGGCGTATGGAGTAGGAGCCGTGCTTGCGGCTGGTGAGTTGGGGGCACTTCTTGCCGAGTGGTCTGCCGGTTTTGGGGTCGCGGCAGTAGCAGCGGCGGTGTGTGGAGCCCTTCAAAGGCGGTCCTTGGGGGTCGTGTTGGTGCTGGTCATGGTTTCGGGGGTGTCGACGTCGCCGAGTGCGGGTGGGAGGTCGGGTGGGGTGGCTCCGTCGTCGCGGAGGTCGCGGCGGAGGTAGCGCAGCCTGTATTTGGCGGAGATGGCCTGGTCTCCGTACGTGGTCCGTTTGCGTGCGGCTTCTTCCTTCTCGGCGCGGCTGGTTGCCGTCTTGGCGGCGAAGCGGGCCTGTTCTTCTTCTTCGAGTGCGGCGATGGCGGTGTGGACGAGGCTGGTGTGGGCTTCGAAGTCGGGTACCAGCCCTGCGTCGTAGTCCCGAACCTCTTCCTCGCCGGTGAAGCGCCGCAGGGCGTCCCAGGTGGGCACGAGGGACTGGAAGGGCAGTTCCTGGGTCTCTTCGACGTAGCCGACGGGGAAGATCAGGCAGCCCGGGTAGGTCTTGAGGGCGGCGGCCAGGACCATGACGTCGACCAGCGGAAGGCTCGCGCGGCGTCCGGATTCCATGTTGGCGATCACGTTGCGCGGGATGGGATGGCCCAGCCGCTCGCACTCGTCGGCCAGTTCCTGCGCGCTCCACCTCATCTCCTTTCTCCTGCGCCGGACTTCGCCGGCCACGTTCGCCTGGACGCGGTCCACCCATTCCGGGAAGTCGTCCTCATCAGCATTCACACCGCGTTGTGTCATGAAGACACATTAGCTTGAGGATCCTTATTGGTGTCGCCTGGAGCCGGACGTGATTGCCGCGTTCGCCGAGGGCTGTACCGAGAAGGGGCGCACCGTATGCGCGAAGACGCGGCCGACGGCCGGATGAAGGGTTCGAAGGGGATGAGCCGGGAGGAGCTGCTCGCTCTGCCGGTGGCGGTTGACCTGGATACGGGCAATCGTGCTCTGGGTCTCGGCCGGAGCAAGGGGTATGAGCTGGCGAAGCGGGGCGAGTACCCGTGCAAGGTTCTGCGGCTGGGCAAGGCGTACCGGGTGGTGACGGCGGATCTGCTGGCTCTGCTGGGGCTGGCGGCGTGAAGGGGCGGCAACGTAGCAGACAGTTCTGCGTTGAGCTGACACAGAAACGCTGGACTGTTGCCGGGCGTGGACGTACGGTCCGTGTTCCCTCGGGAAACGGAGTGGCCCTCCGGCGCGGCAACGCCCAAGGCCACAGCAGCCCCGAGCGGTCCGTGAGTCAACCCGGCGGCAAGGGCGTCAAGGCCCGCCACCGCCAGAGAAGGAGCCGCCCGGTGGAACAGCCCGGAACCGACCCCCATGCCGAGCTGCGCAAGTCGTCGTGGCCGCCCGTCGCCGTCCCCGGCCAGCACCTCGGTGAGGCTGCGCCTGAAGCCGCTTCGACGGACCAGCCCACCGATCAGGTCGCGCCGGAGCCGGAGTCGACGGCTGCCTCAGCGTTGCTGGACGAACTGCGCGGCCAGATAGCGAAGTTCGTGATCCTGCCCTCGGTGGAGGCTCTGGATGCGGTGACGTTGTGGGTGGCGGCGACGCATCTTCAGCCCGCCTGGCAGCACGCGCCGCGTCTGGCCGTGGTGGGACCGGCGAAGCGGTGCGGCAAATCGCGGCTGCTGGACGTGCTGACCGAGACGGTCCACGAACCGATGCTCACCATCAACACCACCCCGGCGGCGATCTTCCGGTCGATCACCGAGGAGCCGCCCACGCTCCTGGTGGACGAGGCGGACACCATCTTCGGCACGCCGAAGCAGGCGGAGAAGAACGAGGAGATGCGCGGTCTGCTCAATGCCGGTCACCAGCGCAACCGGTACGTCACCCGTGTCGTCGGCAACGACCACACGCCCCACAAGTTCGCCACCTTCGCCATGGCGGCCCTCGCGGGGATCGGCGACCTGCCCGACACGATCATGGACCGATCGGTCGTCGTCCGCATGCGACGCCGCGCAGAGGGGGAGCGCGTCAAGCCCTTCCGCTCCCGCCGGGACATCCCCGCCCTGCACGATCTCCGCGACCGGCTCGCCGCGTGGGCCAGACCGCTGCTGGAGACGGCGGCAGAGCTGGAGCCGGGCATGCCGGTGGAGGACCGGGCCGCCGACACCTGGGAACCATTGGTCATCATCGCCGACCTCGCCGCCGGTCCCTGGCCCAACCTGGCCCGCACGGCGTGCGTGAGGATGGTCGCCACCGAGGTGGCAGCGGAGGAGGACCAGCCTGGCGGAGCGCGGATCCTGGCCGACATCCGCAGGGTCTTCGCCGTCCAGCGCGAGCCCGACAGCCTGCCGACGGACGACCTCCTCCACCAGCTCCGCCAGGACGCCGAGAGTCCGTGGGCGGAATGGGGACGCAACGGGCTGAGCGCCCGGGATCTGGCGTCCATGCTGCGGGAGTTCGGCGTCAAACCGGGCAACGTCCGGCTGCCAGACGGAACCCAGCGCAAGGGCTACATGCGCAACAAGTTCCTCGACGCGTGGCGGCGCTACTGCCCCACCGTCCACCCCGTAGATCCACCGCCCGGCGTGGGGCCCACCACGGGCTGAGCCCGCACCCCAGGCCGCCGTCCCTGCCGTCCCTGCCGTAATCCCGCAGGTCACACACCCTGCGGACAAGACGGCAACCGGCCCCAAGACGGCAACACGATCATGAGACCCCGCCGCCTCCGCCGGGACAGTGCCCGGATCCGTCTTGTGCCGTCCCGCGCGTCCCCGCCGTATCACCCCAGGTCACAGCGGTGCGTGTTGGGACGGCATGACACAACAGTCCCGTCCCGCCCCCGGCCGGGACGGGAGGGGAAACGCCACCGGCACAGGCCGTGACGCCACACCGGAGTATCTGCCGTCCCTGCCCTGACCTGCGCTTGCAACGGCCAAGACGGCTAAGACGGACCACCGCGACCCGAGGAGGACCCGCTTGCCCCGCCCCACCACCATCCGGCATCAGACCATTAACGCGACGACGCAGGGCCAGGGGGTGATGAAGCACGCCGCTGAGCGGTACGCACTCGTGGCCGCTGGTGCTGTCATCGTGGCCCTGACCGTCGGGGCGTTCTGGCTGTCCTACGCGCATCTCGCCGAGGTGGCCGGGAAGCACGGGCTGGGAGGTTCACCCGTCCGTCAATGGGCCTGGCCGGCGACGCTGGACGCGTTCATCGTCGCGGGCGAACTCCTCATGCTCCGCGCCGGTCTGCGCAGGGTCACCGACGGATGGGCCATCGCCGTGACCGCCGCCGGATCGGTCGGCTCCATCGCCCTCAACGTCGCAGGCGTCAGCGGCACAGGCAGCACCGGCACCGTGCCGCTGCTCGACTACGTGGTCGCCGCGGTACCGCCCACCGCAGCCCTGCTCGCTTTCGGTGTCCTGATGCGGCAGATCCACCAGCTCGTCGACCAACCCGCAGGCCGTCCGGACACGAGTTCCGAACAGCCTCCCGGCCTGCCGACCACCGCGTCCGCCGAGCAGCCGGAACCTCCGGCCCCGGTGGTGGAGAGCAAGCCGCGCGGTGGCCGTCCGGCGAAAGCCCCGGTCGAGGAACTCGTGGAGATCGGCCGGACCGCTCTCGCTGAGCACGGCACGCTCAGCCGCTCCCTTCTCCGCAAGGCCGTCAAGAACAGGGACTTGACGATCGGCAGTGCCCGGCAGACCGAGGTGATGCACATCCTCCGGCCCGAAATCCAAGCCGAAGTCGGAGCCGGGGCCGGTCAGGACAGCGGGTGACCGGAATCCCAACGGGGTGACCGGAACCCCTTCCGGTCACCCCGACCAGCCGACCACCCGCACTCATCGCCCACTTATC
>NZ_JAAPBF010000099.1 GCF_022695985.1 Streptomyces sp. NP-1717
TGTCCGGGGTGGTACGTGTCGGGTGCCCGAACTCCCCCGGGGACACGGCTACTTGCCGGTCTCCTTCTCGTACGCCTTGAGCACCTCGTCCGTCGGGCCGTCCATCAGGAGTTCGCCCTTCTCCAGCCACAGCACCCGGTCGCAGGTGTCCCTGATCGACTTGTTGCTGTGGCTGACCAGGAAGACGGTGCCCGCCTCCTTGCGCAGCTCACGGATCCGCGCCTCGGAGCGGATCTGGAACTTGCGGTCACCGGTCGCCAGCGCCTCGTCGATCATGAGGACGTCGTGGTCCTTGGCCGCCGCGATGGAGAAGCGGAGCCGGGCGGCCATGCCGGAGGAGTACGTACGCATCGGCAGGGTGATGAAGTCGCCCTTCTCGTTGATGCCGGAGAAGTCGACGATGGACTGGTAGCGCTCCCGTACCTGCTCGCGCGTCATGCCCATGGCCAGACCGCCGAGGATGACGTTGCGCTCGCCGGTGAGATCGTTCATCAGCGCGGCGTTGACACCGAGCAGCGAGGGCTGGCCGTCCGTGTACACCTTGCCGTGCTCCGTGGGCAGCAGCCCCGCGATGGCACGCAGCAGGGTCGACTTCCCCGAGCCGTTGGTCCCGATCAGGCCGATCGCCTCGCCGCGGTACGCGGTGAAGGTGACCCCCCTGACGGCGTGGACCTTGCGGACCCCGCGCGACTCGCCCTTTTCGCGCCTGAGTATGCGGCTCAGCGCCGCGGTCGCGCTGCCCTTGCCACCGCCGCCGCCGTTGACGCGGTACACGATGTGCACGTCGTCGGCGATGACGGTGGGGACACGTCCCTGCTTGTCGAGGTCAGCCACGGCCGTACCGTTCCTCCGCCTTCCAGAAGTACACGAAGCCCGCGATGCCGACGAGCAGCGACCAGGCGAGACCCGCGGCCCACACGTGCTGGGGCAGGTTCGAGGAACCGTAGTCGTCGATCAGCGCGAAGCGGATGAGGTCCATGTAGATGGCGGCGGGGTTGTACTGGAGTACGTCGACGATCCAGCTCGGCACGTTCGGCTTGTCGGCGAGGATCAACGGGATGGAGAACATCACGCCGGACGCGTACATCCAGGTCCGCATGATGAACGGCATCAGCTGGGCGAGGTCGGGCGTCTTGCTGCCCAGCCGGGCCATGATCAGCGCGAGACCGGTGTTGAAGACGAACTGGAGCACCAGGACGGGCAGCACCAGCAGCCAGGACAGGCCCGGGAGGCTGCCGAACGCGACCACCACGGTGAGCAGCACGATCATCGAGAACAGCAGCTGCTGGAGCTGCTGGAGCGCGAAGGAGATGGGGAGTGAGGCGCGCGGGAAGTGCAGGGCGCGCACCAGCCCGAGGTTGCCCGAGATCGCCTTCACGCCCGCCATCACGGACGTCTGTGTGAACGCGAACACGAACACGCCCGTCACCAGGAACGGGATGTAGACGCGGATCTCCATGCCGCGGCCGGCGTTCAGGATCAGGCCGAAGATCAGGAAGTAGACGAAGGCGTTGAGAAGTGGGGTCGCCACCTGCCAGAGCTGACCGAGTTTCGCCTGGCTGTACTGGGCCGTGAGCTTCGCCTGGGAGAAGGCGAAGATGAAGTGGCGCCGGCCCCACAGCTTGCGGATGTACTCGGCCAGTCCCGGACGGGCACCGCTCACCGACAGGCCGTACTTGGCGGCCAGTTCGGTCGAGGACAGACCGTCGTCGGGTGACGGCGGGGCGCTCATCGCGATCGCGCCGTCATGGGTTGTCTCACTCACAAGTTGAAACTTTCGTGTTCAAGATGCGCAGCCGGTCGGGCACAGGCGTGGACGGCCGGGACCCGGGAGTAAAGGTCTGTCGTTCGGATCGTGCCGGGCTCGGCCTGATCCGTACGACAGACCCAGCCCCGATGCTCTCAGAGCCGAGCCTGTCAGATGACAGGCGGTCGGCCCAGTCGGGTCAGCCGCCACACCGTACGCCACTTCATGGGCCTGCGGGGACCGCACGGAGTCGTCCAGCCTTCCCGGAAACCGCCGAACCATGCCTTCAGCGCGGGGACGGTGGGACGGCGGGCGAGGGTGAGCAGGATCCAGACGCCGAGGTAGACGGGAACGACGGGCGCGGGCAGGTTGCGGCGCGCGAGCCAGACCCGGTTGCGGGCCACCATGCGGTGGTAGACCGCGTGCCGCGACGGCGGCATCGTGGGGTGGAAGAGCACCATGTCGGAGCGGTAGTCGATCATCCAGCCCGCGTCCAGCGCCCGCCAGGCGAGGTCGGTCTCCTCGTGCGCGTAGAAGAAGTCGCCGGGCAGGGCGCCGACCTCGGCGATGACCTTCGTACGGACGGCGTTGGCGCCGCCCAGGAAGGTCGTCACACGGGAGGACCGCAGCGGGTCGGAGGCGCGCAGCCGGGGGACGTGGCGGCGCTGGGTGAGCCCGGTCTCGGGGTCGGCGATCCGGAAGCTGACGATGCCGAGGACCGGGTCGGCGGCGAACGCCGCGCGGACCAGTTCGGCGGTGTCGGTGCCGGGCAGCAGTCCGTCGTCGTCGAGGAAGAGCAGGACGTCCACGTCGCCGCCGGAGGGGCCGAACGCCTCGATGCCGACGTTGCGGCCACCGGGGATGCCGAGGTTCTCGGGCAGCTCGATGGTCCGTACGCCGTCGGGCACGTCGCCGACGGGGGCGCCGTTGCCGACGACGACGACCTCGACCGGGTCGCCGTCCTGCTTGGCGACGGAGTCGATGAGGGCCCGGAGGTCGTCGGGACGGTTGCCCATGGTGATGATCACCGCGCCGAGCCGCATGTCACTCACCTCAGCCTGCTGGAGGCGAGGATCGACACGAGGTGCAGCAGCGTCTGTACGACGGCGATGCCGGCCAGCACTGCGACGCCGAGCCGGGAGAAGAACAGGTCGTCACGGACCGCGTCCAGGATCGCCAGCAGAAGGATCAGCAGCGACGCCTCGATGCCGAGGATGAGGCGGTGGAACTTCAGCGCCCCGGCGGCCCGGCGGGCCAGCGCCATGCCGGAGGAGCGCGGCTCGGACGCCGCCTCCTTGACCGGCGGCAGACCCTGCTGGTGGCGGGCGACACCGACGAGGTCGGTCTCGGCCTTGATCAGGACGGCGCCGAGGGCGGCGAGGGTGCCGAGGAAGGCCCAGAGCCAGTCGATCCGCCCGGAGCCCCACGGGTCGGCGGCGCGCAGTCCGAAGCCGAGCAGCACGGCGGCGTCGCACAGGTACGCGGCGACCCGGTCCATGTAGACGCCGGTCATCGAGTACTGCTTCTTCCAGCGGGCGATCTCGCCGTCGACGCAGTCCAGCAGCAGATAGAGCTGGACCATCACCACACCGAGCACCGCGCCCGTGATGCCGGGCACCAGGAGGGCGGGGGCGGCGAGGACGGCCGCGGCGGTCATCACATAGGTCACCTGGTTGGGCGTGACGCGCGTGTTCACCAGGTGCCGGTCGATGCGCAGGGAGACCTCGCGCATGTAGAGCCGGCCCCCCCAGTGCTCGCCGCTGCGCCGGTCCTTGACCCCCGGGGGGTGAACGACCGGGCGTAGTTCAGCTACCGATGGCTTTTGCATAGTCGACGTAGGCGTCCTTGATCTGGTCCGGGGACAGGTTGAGGTGCTCCAGGATCGTGAAGCGTCCCGGACGGGTCTGCGGTGCGTAATCCACGGCCTGGACGAATTCGTCCAGGCTGAAACCGATCTCGGCCGGCAGCACCGGCAGCCCGTGTCGGCGCAGTACTTCGGCGATGAGCTGGGACTGCGCGTGCGCGCCGCGCAGATGCATCGCGAAAGCGGCGCCCATCCCGACCTGCTCGCCGTGGCTCGCCGCCCGCTTGGGGAAGAGGAGGTCGAAGGCGTGGCTGATCTCGTGGCAGGCGCCGGACGACGGGCGCGAGTCGCCGCTGATCGACATGGCGATACCCGTCAGGACGAGCGCCTCGGCCAGGACGGTCAGGAACTCGTCGTCGCCGACGGTGCCGGGGTGGCGCAGGACGGCCTCACCGGCGGTCCGGCCCATGGCGGCGGCCAGCCCGTCCACGGGCTCGCCGTTGATCTCGTGGGAGAGTTCCCAGTCGGCGATGGCGGAGAGGTTGGAGAGCGCGTCGCCGACACCGGAGCGGACGAAGCGGTCCGGGGCGTCACGGACGACGTCGAGGTCGACGACGATGGCGATGGGCGTCGGGACGCCGTACGAGCCGCGGCCGTTGTCGTTGTCCAGGGTGGAGATCGGCGAGCAGATACCGTCGTGCGAGAGGTTGGTGGCGACGGCCACCATCGGCAGGCCCACGCGGGCCGCCGCGTACTTCGCGACGTCGATGATCTTGCCGCCGCCGAGTCCGACGACGGCGTCGTACCGCTTGCCCTTTATGTCGTCGGCGAGCTTGACCGCGCAGTCGATGGTGCCGTCGGCGACCAGGAACCAGTCGGCGTCGGGCAGCACGGGGGCCAGCTTCTCGCGCAGCGCCTGCCCCGAGCCGCCGCTGACCGCCAGCGCGAGCTTGCCGGACGCGGAGATCCGCTGGTCGGCGAGGAGGCCGGCGAGGTCGTCCATGGCGCCGCGCGTGATGTCGACGACGACCGGGGACGGGATGAGTCGGGTCAGTACTGGCACGCGATGACACGGCCCTTCGCGAGGTCGTCGTGGTTGTCGATCTCCACCCACGGGACGTCGCCGATGGGGGCGACGTCGATGGTGAAGCCTCTGTTCACGAGTTCCTGGTAGCCGTCCTCGTAGTAGAGGTCGGGGTCGCGCTCGAAGGTGGTCCTCAGCGCGTCGGCGAGTTCGTCGGCGGCCTCGGGCTCGATGAGGGTGACGCCGATGTACTCGCCGGTCGCGGTGGCGGGGTCCATCAGCTTCGTGATGTGCCGCACGCCCTTGTCCGCCTCGGTGATGACCTTCATCTCCTCGTCGGCGAGCCGCTTCACCGTGTCCAGCGCGAGGATGATCTTCCGGCCCTCCCCGCGCGCGGCGAGCAGCGTGCGCTCGACGGAGACGGGGTGGACGGTGTCGCCGTTGGCGAGGATCACACCGCGCTTGAGGACGTCACGGGCGCACCACAGCGAGTAGGCGTTGTTCCACTCCTCGGCCTTGTCGTTGTCGACGAGCGTGAGGCTGAGGCCGTACTTCGCCTCCAGGGCCTCCTTGCGCTCGTACACGGCCTCCTTGCGGTAGCCGACGACGATCGCGGCCTCGGTGAGCCCGATCTCCGCGAAGTTGCCGAGCGTCAGGTCGAGGACGGTCGTGTCGCCGTCCACGGGCACGAGGGCCTTGGGGAGCGTGTCGGTGTAGGGGCGCAGGCGCCTGCCGGCACCGGCTGCCAGTACGAGGCCGATCATGCGGTTTCTCCTTCGTCGTGTACGGCGGGGGCTCCGGAGGAAACCCAGAACCGGATGGACTCCGTGAGCGCGATCACGGCGACGACGACGGCGAGCACCGTCAGAGCCGTCGGAAGGTCGGATCCGGCCGTGGAGAAGGCGGCGATCGCGGTGACGAGCAGCGTGCGGCCCTCGTGTCCGCCGAGTGCCCGGACCAGCGCGCGGGGCGGGGCCCCGGTGCCGCCCCGGATGCGGTACACCGTGTCGTAGTGATGGTAGGCGACCGCCGCGACCAGCCCGAATGCCGCGGGGAGGGCGCCGGGGACGTCGGCCCGGGCGGCGAGGACCAGGACGGTGCTGTACTCGGCGGCCCGGAAGACCGGCGGGATGAGCCAGTCCAGCGCGCCGCCCATACGGTGGGCGACGGCGATGCCCGAGGTCACGGCGTACACCAGGGCGCCGAGGACGAGCACGGGGCTGTCGAGCGGGCCGAACGCGGCCATGGAGACGGCCGCCGCGCCGCCCGCGAAGGCGATCAGGAGGGGCAGTACGCCGGGCAGCGCGCGGGCCGGGCGCCGCACGGCGCGAGCGGTCAGTTCGGCGAGCGGTCCCGTGTCGGCGAGGTCGGCGAGCGCCCGCGCCGCCCGGTCGGTGCGGACGGCCCTGCGGGTGACCGAGCGCAGGACACGGCCCGCGGTGGTGTAGCAGGCGGCGAAGGCGCATCCGGCGAGGAGCGCGTAGAAGACGATCCTGGGGGTGGTGAGGGCGGTGAGGACGGCGATCATCGCCCAGCGTTCGCCGATCGGCAGGACGATCATCCTGCGGACCCAGACGGTCCAGCCGACGCTGTCGAGCCTGCTGGAGAGGGCGGTGGTGGGGGTGCCGACGACGGCCTTGTCCTCCTTGCCCCCGGCGGTGGCGGCTGCGGCGGTGGCGTCGTGGTTCGCCTCGTTGAAGGAGAAGTCCACGACGTGCCGCACGCTCTGGAGCACCATCGCGGCCAGCGCGAGCGCCCATACATCGTCACTGCCGCCGCCGCGGGCCGCGCCGATCGCGAGACCGGCGTAGTACGCGTACTCCTTGGCCCGGTCGAAGGTCGCGTCCAGCCAGGCGCCCATCGTCGAGTACTGCAACGAGTAGCGGGCGAGCTGTCCGTCGGTGCAGTCGAGCACGAAGGAGAAGAGGAGCAGCAGTCCGGCGGCGACGTAGCCGCCGCGGGTGCCGGTGGCCGCGCAGCCCGCCGCGATCAGCGCGGTGAGCAGGGACGCGGTGGTGACCTGGTTGGGGGTCAGTCCGCGCCGGGCGCACCAGCGGGCGAGGTAGCGGGAGTAGGGGCTGATGCAGAAGGTCGTGAAGAAGCCGTCGCGGGCCTTGACTGCGGTGCGCAGGCGTACGGCTTCGTCGTCGACGGCCGCGACGGCGTCGAGCGCCTGTGCGCGGTCGGCCGGTGTGTCCGGGACGGCGGCGACGAGCGAGCCGAGTTCCGGGCGCTGCACGGGGGTGCCGTCGGCCTCGACGGCGGCGACCACCCGGTCGGCGAGCGGGAGTCCGGAGGCCGCGGGGGCGGTGTGGGTGGCCGGCTGCCCGGCCTCCGTCACGACACCGGCGCCGCCGCTCCGTACGGCGGGGGCCTCGGCCGCCCTGTCCGTACGGCCGGTGGCCGGGGCGTCGGTCACGGTGGTCAGCGCCACGGCCAGCGCGGCACGCGCCTCGGGCCGCGCGGTCAGCGCGCCGGTGACGGCCGCCGCCGGGAAGCGGGGATCGGTCAACGCCAGCCGCAGCGCGTGGAGATGACCGACGAAACGCTGGTCGACGAGGGCGACCCGGTCGGTGGCGGGCACCGAGGCGAGCAGGCTCAGCGCGGTGGCCGCGTCGGGCGCGGTGCGCACGTCGAATCCCAGCGACCGCAGATCGCCTTCGAGCGGCGATCCGGGTACCGGCGTACCGGTGAGGATGGCGGTCGACAGACGAATTCACTCCTTGACACTGACAGGGCGGACGCGCGGCGGCTGTACCCGGCGTCCGGGGGCGGCGGCACGTCGGCAGAGGCTATCGGATGAACGGAAACCTGAGTTCACTGCCCGTTCACGCGACGGACGCCATGAGCCGGGCCAATTCCGACCCGCCGGGAGATCATCATTGTCGATCGGTGCCCCGCCTCACAAACCGTGGCCGCCGGGGATCCGCAGGGGTCCCGTAAGACATATCCGACTCCACACGGTCTGCACCGTCGAAGCCGCGACCGGCGGGTGAACGTCCGGTAACCGTACGACGGCCGGGGCGCCCCGGTGGCAGGCTCTAAGGTGACGGCATGACTTGGCTGATCACAGGTGGAGCGGGGTACATCGGGGCGCATGTGGCGCTGTCCATGACCGGGGCGGGAGAGCGGGTCGTCGTCCTCGACGACGTCTCGTCCGGGGTCCCGGACCGGCTGCCCGCCGAAATCCCCCTGGTGCGCGGCTCGTTGCTCGACCGGGAGGTCGTCGACCGCGCGCTGGCCGACCACGCGGTGACCGGTGTGGTGCATCTCGCGGCCAAGAAGCAGGTGGGTGAGTCGGTCGAGCGGCCGCTCGCCTACTACCGGGAGAACGTGCACGGGCTGACGGTGCTGCTGGAGGCCGTGGTCGACGCGGGGGTCGAGCGGTTCCTGTTCTCGTCGTCGGCGGCCGTGTACGGCGTGCCCGATGTGGAGCTGATCACGGAGAAGACCCCGGCGGTGCCGATCAATCCGTACGGCGAGACGAAGCTCACGGGTGAGTGGCTGGTACGCGCCACGGGCCGGGCCCACTCGCTGTCCACCGCGTGCCTGCGCTACTTCAACGTGGCGGGGGCGGCGCGGCCCGATCTGGCGGACACCGGGGTGTTCAACATCATCCCGATGTTCTTCGACCGCATCTCGCGCGGTGAGCCGATGCGGATCTTCGGCGCGGACTACCCGACACCGGACGGCACCTGCGTACGGGACTACATCCATGTCGCGGATCTCGCCGACGCCCATCTGGCGGTCGCCCGGCGGCTGGCCGAGTTCGAGGCGCCCGGGGACCTGACGTACAACATCGGGCGCGGCGAGGGCGTGTCGGTGCGCGAGCTGGCGGACCTGGTGGCCGAGGTCACGGGTCACACGCTTCCGCCGGTGGTCGAGTCCCGGCGGGCGGGCGACGCGGCGAAGGCCGTCGCCTCGGTCGAGTCGATCACCGCGGAGCTGGGCTGGACGGCGCGGCACGGGGTACGCGAGATGGTCGAATCGGCGTGGGAGGGGTGGCGGCTCCGCCATCCGGAGCCGGCTGCGGACTGACCCCTCAACGATCTTGTCACTTCGCTGACCTGCGGCCATTCCCGCAGGTCAGAGGGAATGACAACGGTGTTCAGTGCCGTGTTGCCCGATACCCCCCACCCGTAGTTCACTGGCCGCATCGGCTCGAACAATCCGGGAGGCATCCGCATGGGGGCTGGGCACGATCACGGGCACACGCACGGTGGCGCGCCGCCTCCGGGAACCGCCACCGCCGCCTACAAGGGACGGCTGCGGATCGCGCTGGGAATCACCCTGTCGGTGATGGTCATGGAGATCATCGGCGGTATCGCCGCCGACTCACTGGCCCTGATCGCCGACGCCGCCCACATGGCGACGGACGCGGTCGGTCTCGCGCTGGCGCTGCTCGCCATCCACTTCGCAAGCCGGCCGTCGACGGGCAACCGTACGTTCGGCCTCGCCCGCGCGGAGATCCTGGCCGCGCTCGCCAACTGTCTGCTGCTGCTCGGTGTCGGCGGCTTCCTGCTCTTCGAGGCGGTCGAGCGCTTCATCACCCCCGCCGACACCAAGGGCGGTCTCGCGATCATCTTCGCGGCCGTCGGCATGGTCGCCAATCTGATCTCGCTCTCCCTGCTGATGCGCGGGCAGAAGGAAAGCCTCAACGTGCGCGGGGCGTATCTGGAGGTGCTGGCCGACACACTCGGCTCGGTGGCCGTCCTGATCTCGGCGACGGTCATCCTGACCACCGGGTGGCAGGCGGCCGACCCGATCGCGTCCCTGGTGATCGGTCTGATGATCGTCCCGAGGACGGTGAAGCTGCTGCGCGAGACGCTGAACGTGCTGCTGGAGGCGGCCCCCAAGGGTGTGGACATGGCCGAGGTCAGGGCGCACATGGTGGCGCTCCCCGGAGTGGCGGACGTGCACGACCTGCACGCCTGGACGATCACCTCGGGCATGCCGGTGCTCTCGGCGCACGTGGTGGTGGACCAGTCCGTGCTGGACAGCGTCGGGCACGAGAAGATGCTCCACGACCTCCAGGGCTGTCTCGGCAGCCACTTCGACGTGGAGCACTGCACCTTCCAGCTGGAGCCGGTGGGGCACGCCGAGCACGAGGCGAACCTCTGCCACTGACGCAGGGCGGAAATCCCCGTGGGGCGCCTGTGGCCCCCTGTTAGAGTCCGGGCCGGAGACCGTCGGTGGTCTCCCGGAAGCGGTGAGAGGAGCTGGGGTCGATGACCGTCGCAGTGGAGGTCGCCTCGCGCGGCACACGGTCCTTCCCCAGCTTCCGGGCTGCCGGCTGACCGGTCGCACCACACCGGTCCCGCGTCGGCCGGAGCCCCTTCACACACAAGGGTTCTCACGTTGTCCGACAACGACGCACAGCACGCGCGCGACGGATCGGCTGAAGCCGAGCTGTACGACGCCTTCTTCTCCCTGCACCACGGCCTGCCCCGGCAGGGGCCGGGCTCCGACACCACCACCCGGCGGCTGCTGTCCTTCGCGAGGCCGCTGCCGTCGCGTCCGCGCGCGCTCGACCTGGGCTGCGGCCCGGGCAGGGTGTCGCTCCTGCTGGCCGCCGAGGCCGGGGCGCACGTGACCGCCGTCGATCTGCACGAACCGTTCCTCGACGAGCTGCGGCGCGGCGCCGCCGCCCCCGGGCTCAGCGGATCGATCAGCACGGAGACGGCGGACATGGCCGAACTCCCCTACCCGGACGGGTCGTTCGACCTGGTGTGGGCGGAGAGCTCGGTCTACTCCATCGGTTTCGACAACGGCCTGGCCCGCTGGCGGCGGCTGCTGGCACCCGGCGGCACGCTGGTCGTCACCGAGTGCGAGTGGACGACGGCCGATCCGGGCGCCGAGGCGCGCGCCTTCTGGGACGAGCAGTACCCGCTCCGTACGACCGGGGAGAACTCGGCGGCGGCCGTCGCCGCCGGGTACACCGTGCTGGAGGTGTACCGGCAGCCGGAGAGCGACTGGGACGAGTACTACGGGCCGCTCGGCGAGCGGGCCGACGCCGCCGACCCGCGGGCGCCCGGCATGGCGCGGGCGCTGGCCCTGACGCGCGCGGAGATCGCGATGCGCCGCGAGCACGGCACGGAGTACGGGTACACCGGCTACGTCCTGCGGCCGGACCGGGCACCGGCCGAGTAGCGGCGCACCTGTCCGCCCCCGCGGAGCACATCGCGGGGGCGGACATGCCCGTTTCACGGAAGTGCGGACAACACGCTGTCGTACGGCAGACTTGGGGGCCGAGGACCGAAGCGAAGGATGGCTATGCCGACCACACCTGTCACTGCGGCGAGCAGCTCGCCGAACGGCGTACAAGAATCGATCATGCTGGAGCTGGTCGACGAGGACGGCAACACCATCGGCACGGCCGAGAAGCTCGCGGCACATCAGGCACCGGGTCAGCTGCACCGGGCGTTCTCCGTCTTCCTCTTCGACGAGCAGGGCAGGCTGCTGATCCAGCGCCGCGCGCTCGGCAAGTACCACTCCCCCGGCGTCTGGTCGAACACCTGCTGCGGGCACCCGTATCCGGGCGAGGCGCCCTTCGCCGCCGCCGCGCGCCGTACGTACGAGGAGCTGGGCATCTCGCCCACGCTGCTCGCCGAGGCGGGGACGGTCCGCTACAACCACCCGGACCCGGAGTCCGGGCTGGTCGAGCAGGAGTACAACCACCTCTTCGTGGGGCTCGCGCAGACGACGCTGCGGCCGGACCCGGCGGAGATCGGTGACACGGCGTTCGTCACACCCGCGGAGCTGGCCGAGCGGCACCGGTCGGCTCCGTTCTCGGCCTGGTTCATGACCGTGCTGGACGCGGCGCGTCCGGCGGTCAAGGAGCTCACGGGGCCGGCCGGGGGCTGGTAGCGCTCTCCCGGACCTCCGGGACTTCCCGGACTTCCCCGGCCGGCACCGCCGCGGCGTCGGGCGTCAGCGGGAGCAGCGCCCAGACGATCTTCCCGCCGCTCGCCGTGTGCTCGACGTCGCAGGTGCCGCCCGCCTCCAGGGTGATCTCCCGTACGAGCAGCAGACCGCGCCCGCCGGTCTGCCCGTAGTCCCGCTCCAGCGCCTTCGGCCGGTAGGGGTGGTTGTCCTCCACGGAGACCCGGATCCAGTCGGCGGCGATGGCGACCTCCACCGCGATCTCGGGCGACAGCAGGGCCGCGTGCCGTACGGCGTTGGTCACCAGCTCCGAGACGATCAGCAGCAAACCCTGCACGAGGTCCTCGGACGCCGGGGCGCCCTGACGCTCCAGCAGGTCTCGTACGGCGCGCCGCGCCTGGGGCACGGAGACCTCGATCGAGGGGGCGGTGAACCGCCAGACTCCCTCGTACGGAAGCGGTCTTGCCGGGACACTTCCCAGGCTCTCCACCACCGCGCACCCACCCTCGGTTCGGCAGCGCTCCGAGCGCGCTGTTCCTCGGACCGAGAGTCTTGGGAACAAGGACGTACGGACCACCGCACTGAACAGAAGTCAGCGCCTATCGACGGATTGTGTCCGGGTGCGTTCAACCATGTCGGACGGCTGACCGGACATGGCGCTTTCCTGGCCCCTTGTTTCCGGCCCTTCGCGATCACGGGGTCGTCCCGTCCCGATAGCATCCGGCGCATGGAGCCCACCGAGACCGCGACGCCACGCCTGGTCAGCGCCGTCGCCGACGGGGTCGCCACCGTGACCGTCACGCATCCCGCCAAACGCAACGCGCTGACGGCGGACATGTGGCGGGCGCTGCCCGATGTGCTGGCCCGGATGGCGGCGGATCCCGCCGTACGGGCCCTGGTGCTCACCGGCGCCGGTGACTCCTTCAGCGCGGGCGCCGACATCGGCGCGCTGCGCGAGCCCGGTGACGCGATACAGGATCTGAGTGTGCGGGCCGAGGAGGCGCTGGCGGCGTTCCCCAAGCCGACGCTGGCCGCCGTACGGGGCTACTGCGTGGGCGGCGGGGCCCAGTTGGCCGTCGCCTGCGATCTGCGGTTCGCGGAGGAGGGCGCCCGGTTCGGGGTCACGCCGGCGAAGCTCGGTGTCGTCTACCGCTCGTCGTCGACCCGGCGGCTGGTCTCGCTGGTCGGCCCGTCGACCGCCAAGTATCTGCTGTTCTCCGGGGAGTTGATCGAGACCGACCGGGCGCTGCGGACCGGCCTGGTGGACGAGGTGCTCGCGCCCGGCCAACTGGGCAGGCGGGTGGCCGAGTTCACCCGGTTGCTGGTCAGCCGATCACAGCTGACGCAGGCGGCGGCGAAGGAGTACGCGACGGGCCGCGAGGACCGGGACGCGTACTGGGACGGGCAGGCGCGCGGCAGCGGGGACCGCGCGGAGGGCGTGGCGGCGTTCCTGGAGCGCAGGACGCCCCGCTTCGAGTGGACGGTCCGGGACTGAGCGGCGGGCCTCGTCCCCGACGCCGGACGGCCTCGGCGGGCCTGTCCCGCACCCGGACTTCCGGGCGTACCGACCAGTCGGTAACGTACCCGGCATGACCACTCTCGCGCCGCGCGCCGGACGCCGCTGTCACAACTCCGTCAATCCGCTGCACTCGACGGTCTACTTCTCCCCGGACCTCGACAAGGAGCTCGCCGGAGTCGGCATCGACGACCCGAGGGCCGCGTACTTCGCCGGGCGCGGCGCCGCGATGGGCGCGGTCGGGCCCGGTGTGATCGCCGCCGCCTTCTACAACTTCAGCTACGACCTCGTCGCCCGCCACGTCCCCGCCGTCTGGCGCGCCGCCTCTCCCGAGGCCGTGCTCGACGCCCGGCTGCGCGCCGTGGACTCCACCCTGCGGCGCGTCCTCGGTGAGGAGGCCGTCGCGTCCGACGAGATGGCCGAGGCCGCCCGGCTCGCCCTGCGCGCCACCGAGGCGTGCGACCGGCACGCCCGCCCGCTCTACGCCGCACACGCCGACCTGCCGGTGCCCGAGCAGCCGCACCTGGCCTACTGGCACGCGGCGACGCTGCTGCGCGAACACCGCGGCGACGGCCATCTCGCCGCGCTGCTGTCCGCGGGGCTCGACCCGGTCGAGGCGCTCGTCAGCCACACGGCGACCGGCAAGGGCATGTCCCCGCGCTGGGTGCTCGGCACCCGGGGCTGGCACCGTACGGACTGGGACGCCGCGGCCGGCCGGCTGCGGGAGCGCGGGCTGCTCGACGAGGCGGGCGAGCTGACCGGGACGGGGACCGCGCTCCGCGCCGAACTGGAGGAGCACACGGACCGGCTCGACAGCGCCCCGTACGAGCATCTGGGCGCCGACGGGGTGGAGCGGCTGACCGAGCTGGCGCGCGGATTCCTGATGGCCGCGGCCGGCGCCGGCGCCTTCCCGGACGATCTCATCGGGAAGGGCTGACGTTTGCGGGGACGGTCAGCGGCAAACCGCAGAGTGCGGGCCGGTAAGGCAGGCCCGCACATCTAGCAGGAGGTTTCCGTCATGCGTGCCATCGCAGATGCACTTCGCGCCGTCGGTGGAGCGATCGCCACCGTGGTCACGCTGCCGTTCCGGCTCGTCGCCAAGCTCTTCGGCGGCGCCTCGCGCGGCGGCGGCCGCGCCCGCCGCGTCTGACCCGTCGCCGGACGCCACGACGTCGCCGATCGAGAGGGCGCGCGACACGGCACCCGGCCACCCGGCACAATGCAGGCACCAGCACAGCCAGCACGAGAGCCGAGTCGGGGAGAACGTGACGACGTCCATCGAAGGCAGGATCGCCGGGGAACTAGGCGTACGCGAGCGGCAGGTGAAGGCGGCCGTCGAGCTGCTGGACGGCGGATCGACCGTGCCGTTCATCGCCCGCTACCGCAAGGAAGCGACCGAGATGCTCGACGACGCGCAACTGCGCACGCTCGAGGAGCGGCTGCGCTACCTGCGTGAACTCGAAGAGCGCCGGACGGCGATCCTGGAGTCCGTACGGGAACAGGGCAAGCTGGACGAGGCTCTGGAGGCGCGGATCCGGGCCGCCGACACCAAGTCGCGGCTCGAGGACATCTATCTGCCGTTCAAGCCCAAGCGGCGTACGAAGGCGCAGATCGCCCGCGAGGCCGGGCTCGAACCACTCGCCTCGGGCCTGCTCGGCGATCCGTCGGTGGACCCGCTGACCGCCGCGGCGGCGTTCGTCGACACCGACAAGGGTGTCGCCGACGCCGCCGCCGCGCTGGACGGCGCCCGTGCCATCCTCACCGAACGCTTCTCCGAGGACGCCGACCTCATCGGTGAGCTGAGGGAGCGCATGTGGACGCGCGGCCGGCTCACGGCGAAGGTCCGCGAGGGCAAGGGCAACGCGACGGAGGGGCCCGCGGCCAAGTTCGCGGACTACTTCGACTTCGCCGAGGCCTTCACCGCACTCCCCTCGCACCGCATGCTCGCGCTCTTCCGGGGCGAGAAGGAAGAGGTCCTGGATCTCAGCCTGGAGCCGGAGACGGAGGACGCCGACGCCCGGCCGGGCCCCAGCGGTTACGAGAACATGATCGCCCGCCGCTTCGGCGTCGCCGATCGCGGCCGGCCCGGCGACAAGTGGCTCGGCGACACGGTCCGCTGGGCCTGGCGCACCCGGATCCTCGTCCACCTCGGCATCGACCTGCGCCTTCGGCTGCGCACGGCCGCCGAGGACGAGGCGGTACGGGTCTTCGCGTCGAACCTGCGCGATCTGCTGCTGGCGGCGCCCGCCGGCACCCGCGCCACGCTCGGGCTCGACCCGGGCTTCCGCACGGGCGTCAAGGTCGCCGTGGTCGACGCGACGGGCAAGGTCGTCGGCATCGACACGATCCATCCGCACGTCCCGGCGAACAAGTGGGACGAGTCCCTGGCGAAGCTCGCGCGGCTCTGCGCCGAGCACTCCGTCGACCTGATCGCCATCGGCAACGGCACGGCGTCCCGCGAGACGGACAAGCTGGCGGCCGAACTGATCGCGAAGCACCCGGAGTTGAAGCTCACGAAGGTGATGGTCTCGGAGGCGGGCGCCTCCGTGTACTCCGCCTCCGCGTTCGCCTCCCAGGAGCTGCCGGATCTCGACGTGTCGATCCGCGGCGCCGTCTCGATCGCCCGGCGGCTCCAGGACCCGCTCGCCGAGCTGGTCAAGATCGACCCCAAGTCCATCGGTGTCGGCCAGTACCAGCACGACCTGTCCGAGGTGAAGCTCTCCCGCTCGCTCGACGCCGTCGTGGAGGACTGTGTGAACGGCGTCGGTGTCGACGTCAACACCGCCTCGGCGCCGCTGCTTTCGCGGGTGTCGGGCATCGGCGCCGGTCTCGCCGAGAACATCGTCTCCCACCGCGACTCCAACGGACCGTTCCGTTCCCGCCGGGCGCTGAAGGACGTGGCGCGGCTGGGGCCGAAGGCGTACGAGCAGTGCGCCGGCTTCCTGCGCATCCGCGACGGTGACGATCCGCTGGACGCGTCGTCCGTCCACCCGGAGGCGTATCCGGTGGTCCGCGCGATGGTGAAGACGACGGGCGGCGAGGTCGCGGCGCTGATGGGCAACGCGGGGGCGCTGCGCTCGCTGCGCGCCGCCGACTACGTGAGCGACGCGTTCGGGCTGCCGACGGTGAACGACATCCTGCGTGAGCTGGAGAAGCCGGGGCGGGACCCGCGACCGGCGTTCAAGACGGCGACGTTCAAGGACGGTGTCGAGAAGATCGGCGATCTCACCGCAGGGATGGTGCTGGAGGGCGTGGTCACGAACGTCGCGGCGTTCGGGGCGTTCGTGGATGTCGGCGTGCACCAGGACGGTCTGGTGCACGTGTCCGCGATGTCGAAGACGTTCGTGAAGGACCCGCGGGACGTGGTGAAGCCCGGTGACGTGGTGAAGGTGAAGGTGCGGGAGGTCGACATCCCGCGCAAGCGGATCTCGCTGACGCTGCGGCTGGACGACGACACGGAGACCGGCGGCGCGGACTCCGGCGGTGGTGACCGTGCTCCGCAGCAGCGGCGCGGCGGTGGCGGTGGCGGCAAGGGCCGCGGCGGTGACCGGGGCGGTGATCGCGGCGCGAAGCGGCAGGCGCCGTCGAAGCAGCAGTCGAAGCCCGCACCGGCGAACAGCGCGATGGCCGACGCGCTCCGGAGGGCGGGGCTCGGGGGCTGAACGCCACCGGGCGTCCCCGGCGAACCCGTGGGCACGGGTTCGCCGGGGACGCCGGGCGCGGCGACGGCCGGCCGCGCCGCTCAATCAGGCTTGCCCGCGCACCGGCCCATGATGTCCGGCTGCGCGGTCCATGGCGTCGGCGGACGCGCCCGGTAAGGAACGTGCTCAGCGGTGCGGCACAGCAGTATGGCGATGTGCCAACGGGACAGCAGGGTCCGGTCCCCGGGGCCGGGGTGCCTCCTTCGAGGTCGCGACGTTGACGGCCACGGCACTCGCCGCCGCGACCATCCCCGGCAACGCGGCGCCACCGTAACCGCACGCGCGCGGCCCGCGGGACCGGCGCGGCGGGCAGCGCGGCCCGAGCGCCGGCGGTCCCGTCAGGCCTCCGTCACCTTGCCGGCCGCGACCTCGATACGCCGTCCCGTCCGGACGGCCCCCAGCATCCGGCGGTCGTGTGTGACCAGCAGCAGCGTGCCCTCGTAGGAGTCGAGCGCCGACTCCAGTTGCTCGATCGCCGCCAGGTCGAGATGGTTCGTCGGCTCGTCGAGGACCAGGAGGTTCACTCCCCTGCCCTGGAGCAGCGCGAGGGCCGCCCGGGTGCGTTCGCCCGGGGAGAGCGTCGTCGCCGGGCGCAGTACGTGCGCCGCCTTGAGGCCGAACTTGGCGAGCAGGGTGCGGACTTCGGCCGGCTCCGTGTCCGGGACGGCCGCGCAGAACGCCTCCAGCAGGGTCTCCGTACCGTGGAACAGCGCGCGGGCCTGGTCGACCTCGCCGACCACGACGCCCGAGCCGAGCGAGGCCGCTCCCGCGTCGGGCGACAGCCTTCCCAGCAGGAGCGCCAGCAGGGTGGACTTGCCCGCGCCGTTCGCGCCGGTGATCGCCACGCGGTCCGCCCAGTCGATCTGGAGCGAGGCGGGCCCGAACCGGAAGTCACCGCGCCGGACCTCGGCGCCGTTGAGCGTCGCGACGACCGACCCGGAGCGCGGGGCCGACGCGATCTCCATCCTCAGCTCCCACTCCTTGCGGGGCTCGTCCACGGCCTCGGCGTCCAGGCGTTCGATCAGCCGCTGGGTCTGGCGGGCCTTCGCGGCCTGCTTCTCGGTGGATTCGGAGCGGAACTTGCGGCCGATCTTGTCGTTGTCCGTGGCCTTGCGGCGCGCGTTCTTGACGCCCTTCTCCATCCAGGAGCGCTGTGTCTGGGCCCGGCCCTGGAGGGCCGAGCGCTTGTCGGCGTACTCCTCGTACTCCTCACGGGCGTGCAGCCTCGCCCGCTCGCGCTCTTCCAGATACGCCGTGTAGCCGCCGCCGAAGAGGTTGACCTGCTGCTGGGCCAGGTCGAGTTCGAGGACCCTGGTGACGGTGCGGGTGAGGAATTCGCGGTCGTGGCTGACGAGGACGGTGCCCGCGCGCAGGCCCGTGACGAAGGATTCGAGACGTTCGAGTCCGTCGAGGTCGAGGTCGTTGGTCGGCTCGTCCAGGAGGAAGACGTCGTAACGGGAGAGCAGCAGGGACGCGAGGCCGGCGCGGGCGGCCTGGCCGCCGGAGAGCGCGGTCATCGGCTGGTCGAGGCCGACGGTCAGACCGAGGGAAGCGGCCACTTCCTCGGCGCGCTCGTCGAGGTCGGCGCCGCCGAGTCCGAGCCAGCGCTCCAGGCCCACGGCGTACGCGTCGTCGGCGCCGGGCGCCCCGTCGACGAGTGCCTGGGTGGCGGCGTCGAGGACGGCCTGGGCGTCGGTGACGCCCGTACGCCGGGAGAGGAAGTCCCGTACGGATTCGCCGGGACGGCGCTCGGGCTCCTGCGGGAGGTGGCCCACGGTGGCGGTGGGCGGGGAGAGACTCAGCGCCCCGTCCTCGGGCGTGTCGAGCCCGGCGAGCAGCCGGAGCAGGGTCGACTTCCCGGCTCCGTTGACCCCGACGAGCCCGATCACGTCGCCGGGCGCGACGACGAGGTCGAGCCCGGCGAAGAGTGAGCGGTCACCGTGTCCTGCGGCGAGATTCTTGGCGACGAGAGTGGCAGTCATCAGACCGTCGATTCTAGGGGCTGATCGGGAGCGGTTACGGGGCGGAGCCGCGGGTCACAGCAGGCCTGCCAGTCTGTAGAGGGCGAGGCTGCCGGCGACCGCGACGTTGAGGCTGGCGCCGGTGCCGACCATGGGGATCTCCACGCAGCTGTCCAGCAGGTCGAGTGCTTCGGGTGGGATGCCGTGCTGTTCGTGGCCCAGCACCATCACGGTGCGCTGCCGGGCGGCGGGCAGGTCCGCCAGGCGTATCGCCTCGTCGGCGAGTTCGACCCCCACGACGTGCGCGCCGCGCTCCCGCTGCCGGGCGAGCCAGCCGAGCGGATCGCCCGTCCAGTGGACGCACGGGGGTCTGCGCAGCGTGTTGCCGCGCGCCAGTGCCTCCGGGACCCAGGGGAACCGCGGGAGGGCGAGGCACGCGCCGACGGCGTCGCAGGTACGGGCGAGGGTGCCGAGGTTGGCTCCGTGCAGGGGCCACAGCGGGGCGGCGTAGAGGTGGTCCCAGCAGGAGTGCGCGCGTGGGCGGCGGCCGCGGCGCAGTTCGGAAGGGGTACGGGGGCGGATCGCGGTCATCGCCGCGAGGCCGCCGGCCTCCGGGGCTGTGAGGTCATGTGGTTCACGTCGTACGGCGATTCGCGGCTCGCCGGGGCCATCGTCGGGTTGGACCGAGGATGGCTCGCGCGACGGCGGGATGTCCACCGGTTTCCGCCTCGGCTACCGTCCCGGACATGAATGACACGGTGATCGTCGTCGGAGGCGGGGTCGTCGGGCTGACGAGCGCCGTCGTGCTCGCCGAGCGGGGTCGACGGGTGCGGGTGTGGTCGCGGGAGCCCGCCGGACGGACCACGTCGGCGGTGGCGGGCGCGCTGTTCTGGCCGTACCGGATCGAGCCCGCCGAGCTGGTCGGGCCGTGGTCCCTGCGGTCGTTGCGCGAGTACGTCGCGCTGGCGCGCGATCCGGAGAGGACCGGCGTACGCGTCGTGGCGGGCCTGATGGCCGACACCCCCCGTACGGGCCTGGGGAGTTGGGCGGACGAGGTGCCCGAGCTGCGGGAGGCGCGGGCCGGGGAGCTGCCGGAGGGGTGCGGTCAGGCGCTGCGTGCCCGGCTGCCGCTGATCGACATGCCCGCGCATCTGCGGTACTTGGAGGAGCGGCTGCGCGCCGCCGGCGGAAGTGTGGAGCGGCGAACGGCCGGCGGCTTCGAGGAGGCGGCGGCCGAGGCGTCCGTCGTGCTGAACTGCTCGGGGCTGGCCGCCCGCGAGCTGGTGCCCGACGCGTCGGTGTTTCCGGTGCGCGGGCAGCTCGTGGTGGTCGAGAACCCGGGGATCGACGAGTGGTTCGTGTCGCCGGGCGAGGACGACGCCGCCGCCACGACGTATCTGTTCCCGCAGCCGTACGGTCTGGTGCTCGGCGGGACCGCGGAGGAGCACGTGTGGGATCGGCTGCCCGATCCGGGGACCGCCGCCGCGATCGTCGGGCGGTGCGCCGCGCTGCGTCCGGAGCTGCGGGGCGCGCGGGTCCTCGCGCACCGGGTGGGGCTGCGTCCCGCGCGGCCCCGGGTGCGGATCGAGGAGGTCCGGCTGCCGGGCGGGGCACGGCTCGTGCACAACTACGGCCACGGTGGCGCGGGCGTCACCGTGGCCTGGGGCTGCGCGGAGGAGGCCGCCCGCCTCGCGGGGTGAACCCGCGGGGGCCGGGCGGCCTCCGTACCCATGGGGAGCGGTGTCAGCGTGACGCCGACGTCTCCGGGGTGTTTCCGGCCGGCCCGTCCTCGGGCGCCGGGCCGATCCGGATCTCGAAGTCGCCGTCGTACTGCTCGTGGCCGGCGATGACCGCCGACTCGACGACCTCGACGCCCCGCTCGCTGCGGACGATCAGCGGGTCGTGGCGCAGGTCGCGCATGAGGGCCACACACATGCCGATCATGACGAGCGCGAAGGGCGCGGCCACCAGGATCGTCATGTTCTGCAAGCCCTTGAGCGCGTCGCCGCCACCGTTGCCGACGAGCAGCATCACCGCGGCGACCGCACCGGTCAGCACACCCCAGAAGACGATCACGTACTTGTTGGGCTCGAAGTGCCCCTTCTGGGAGAGGGTGCCCATCACGATGGACGCGGCGTCGGCGCCGGAGACGAAGAAGATGCCGACGAGGATCATCACCAGCAGGCTGGTGACGGTGGCGATCGGGAAGTCCTGGAGCAGCTGGAAGAGCTGGCCCTCGGGGGTCGCCTCCTTCGCGAGCTGGCCCTTGTCCTCCTGGAGCCGGATGGCCGAACCGCCGAAGATGGCGAACCAGATCAGGCTGACGGTGCTCGGTACGAGGATGACGCCGCCCACGAACTGACGGATCGTCCGGCCGCGGCTGATACGGGCGATGAACATGCCGACGAAGGGCGTCCAGGAGATCCACCAGGCCCAGTAGAAGACCGTCCAGCTGCCGAGCCATTCGGCGACGCCCTTGCCGCTGCTGGCCTCGGTACGGCCCGCGAGCTCGGCCAGGTCACCGAAGTAGGCGGCGATCGAGGTCGGCAGCAGGTCGAGGATGAAGACGGTCGGGCCGAGGATGAACACGAACAGGGCGAGGAACAGCGCCAGCACCATGTTGGTGTTGGAGAGCCACTGGATGCCCTTCTCGACACCGGAGACCGCCGAGGCCACGAACGCCAGGGTCAGGACGGCGATGATGGTGACGAGCAGCGCGGTGCTGACGTTGTCGCGCCAGTTCAGCTCGGTGACCCCGCTGCCGATCTGGAGTGCGCCGAGGCCCAGCGAGGCGGCCGAACCGAAGAGCGTCGCGAAGATCGCGAGGATGTCGATGACGCGGCCGGTGGGTCCGTAGGCGTGCTTCTCGCCGAGGAGCGGGACGAAGACCGCGCTGATCGTCTGGCGCCGCTTGCGCCGGAAGGTGCTGTAGGCGATGGCGAGGCCGACCACGGCGTAGATGGCCCACGGGTGCAGCGTCCAGTGGAAGAGCGTGGTGGCCATGGCGGTCTCGGTGGCCGCCGCCGCGTCGGGAGGGTTCGTGCCGGGGGGCGGGTCGGTGAAGAAGGTGAGCGGTTCGTTCACGCCGAAGAACATCAGGCCGATGCCCATGCCGGCGCTGAACATCATGGCGACCCAGGAGATGGTTCTGAACTCGGGCCCCTCCCCCTCCTCACCGAGGGTGATCTTGCCGTAACGGCTGATCGCCAGCCAGAGGGCGAAGACCACGAAGCCCGAGGCCACCAGGACGAAGGCCCAGCCGCCGTTGTGGATCAGCCCGGAGAGCATCGAACTCGACACGTCCTCCAGGGAGTCGGTGGCGACCGAACCCCAGATCACGAAGGCGAGTGTGAGGACGGCCGTGACACCGAACACCACCCGGTCGGTCTGGGGGCGTTGGGAGTCCTGGGGATGGCCGGGGCCCGCCGTCGTCACCGACGGCGGGCCTCCTTCGGCTCCCGGTTTCTGAGCGTCCTGCGACACGGGCAAACACCTTTCGGGGGTTCACGGAGCAGTGGGTCGGCGCTCCGTGACGCCTTGGACCCGGTCCGGCGGATCTTCGTGGACTGATGCACGACTATCCACCGGACCGGAACTCACACATGTGACTTGCGTCTCTTTCTATCAACAAGTCGCCACGGGTTGTCCAACGGTGAGGTGGTAGGTGGCGCGTCCGTCGAGGAGGAGCGGGATCAGCTTGCGCTGGGACTGGCGCAGCGGCACGAAGGCGGTGTCACCGCGTGTGGGCAGCGCCTTCACACCGTGCAACGCCAGCTCGTCCTTCACATCCGCGTACTGGGCGGCGTCCAGCCGGTAGCCGCAGGGCGGATCGCCGAGGGTGTCCTCGGGGGCGGCGGGCTCGTTGTCGGCGCCTCCCAGGTAGACCGCGCCCCGGTCGAGCAGTCCGGCGGCGCGGGAGAGCGCGGTGGCGGCGGCGATCTGAGTGCGGCGCTCGTCGGTGTAGCCGAACAGCCCCTTGAGGGAGTCGAGTTGGCTGTCGACCCGGCGCCGCTGGTTCAGCGCGGGATCGTTCTCCTCGGCCTCGGACCCCGGGTCGACCCGGCTCTCGATGAGCAGACCGACGGAGTGCTTGACGCCGGAGGCGTTGCGCAGGATGCGCTCCTGGCCGTCGCCCGCGGTCTGCCTGATCGGGTCGCCGGTGACGGGGTCGGTCCAGATCCCGTACGTGCCGATGGAGTGGCCCGCGGCGCGGGCGGCCGGGCGCACGTACGCCTCCGACAGGGTCTGCGCCTCCTTGTGCACCCGCGAGGAGGTGTTGAGGTTGCGCGGCCAGAGGTCGAAGAGGTCCTTGTCGTAGTACGGCGGGGTGGCCCCGTACTCGTGCAGGTCGTAGATGATGTCGGGCTCGCGGTCGCGCGTGAGGGCGGCCATGGTGCGTCCCTCGGCCGTCTTGAGCGCGATGTGGTCGCGGTTGATGTCGACGCCGTCGGAGTTGCCCCGGGTGTCGGCGGCCCGCCCGTCGGGGTTGGCGGTCGGGACGACCAGGACGCTCGTACGGTCCAGGAACCGCTTCGTCGCGCGGTCCTTCGGATAGGCCAGGTCGCGGACCGTGGTGAGGCACGCCTCGCGGCCCGAGGGCTCGTCACCGTGCTGACTGCAGATCAGCAGGACGCTGGTCACGGAACGCTTGTTGCCCAGCTCGACGAGGTTGAGCGGGCGGCCCTGCTTGGTGGTGCCGATGGTGCTGACCGCGACCCCGTCGCCGCCGCGCTCGACGGCGGCGAGGAATTCCTGCTCACGCTCCAGGGAGGTCCACTCGGCGCCGTCGCTCTCTTCGAAGCCGGTGCGCGGCGGGGTGTCGGCCGGGGCGGCCGGGCGTGCTGAGGAGGGAAGGGCGGTGAGGGGGACGACGAGGGCGGCTGCCGCCACCGACAGGACGAGGGTGCGAATCCGGGACGTCATCAGTAGCGGTCTCCGAAGCTCGGCGGGGTGGTGCGGCGGACGCTTGCCCCGTGAACGGATCTCCATGGGGCGGAAACGTACTCCCGTGAACAACGGTGCGACAGAGGGCTGTCCACGATCAGCCTTAAGTCGGTGGACGCACGCCGCACCTGCGGGGACGTGCGAACGGGACTCTGGGAGCGCTCTCTCGGGTCCGGGGGCAGCGGATACCCTGTACCGGTCCGGCGGCCCGTTCGGTCTCCCGTACCGCCACCGGGCCCCTTTCGGGCACGCACGTGTCCACCGGCCAGAACAGGGCCGTGCCCACCCGCACGGCCACCGACGAGGAGCGCCCGCCTTGCCCGAGCAGTCACCTGGGTCCCGGCCCACGCTGGAAGCCGTCGCGGAGCGTGCCGGCGTCTCCCGGGCCACCGCGTCCCGGGTCGTCAACGGCGGTGCGGGGGTGCGGCAGCCGCTGGTCGACAAGGTGCTCCGGGCCGTCGACGAACTGGGGTACGTGCCGAACCACGCGGCCCGCACACTGGTCACCCGGCGGACCGGCGCGGTCGCCGTGATCATCGCCGAGCCGGAGATCCGGATCTTCTCCGACCCGTTCTTCTCGCAGCAGATACGCGGCATCAGCAAGGAACTGACCGCGCACGACACCCAGTTGGTGCTGCTCCTGCTCGAAGGGCCCGGTGACTTCGGGCGGATCGCACGGTATCTGGCGGGCGGCCATGTGGACGGCGCCCTCGCCTTCTCGCTGCACATCGACGATCCGCTGCCGGCCATCATCCGCCGCTCGGGAACACCGACGGTGTACGGCGGCCGGCCGAGCTGGACCGCGGCGCCCAGCGATCAGGGTGTGCCGTACGTGGACGCCGACAACCGCGGCGGCGCGCGGGCGGCCGTGCAGTACCTGCGCGACCTCGGGCGCGAACGCATCGCGCACATCGCGGGCCCGCCCGACCAGACCTCGTCCACGGACCGGCTCGACGGCTACCGCGACGTACTGCTCGACGCTGACCCGGGCCTGATCACCGAGGGCGAGTTCACGGTGGACAGCGGTGCGCGGGCGATGCGTGAACTGCTGGACCGGCGCCCGGACCTGGACGCGGTGTTCGCGGCCAACGACCTGATGGCGTCCGGTGCGCTGCGGGTGCTGCGCGAGCGCGGGATCTCGGTGCCGCGGGAGGTGGCGCTGGTCGGGTTCGACGACATGGAGTCCATCGCCGAGGACACCGACCCGCCGCTGACCACGATCCGGCAGGACGTGGAGGGCCAGGGCCGGCTGATGGCGCGGCTGCTGCTGCGCGGGCTCGACAAGGACAGCGCGGAGGCACGGTCCCCGGCGTCCGTGATCACCCCGACCACGCTGGTGCGGCGGGCC